>NZ_JBHWHH010000156.1:0-16887 GCF_042732555.1 Nocardia sp. NPDC059764 | reverse complement strand
CGGGCGGTCTCCACGGAGACCGCCCGCTTTGCGTTGCGGGGGAATCGATTCCGGGTCAGGCCGGAGGGATGTTCGCGTTGTGGTGGAAGACGTTGTCCGGGTCCCACTCGGCCTTGAGGGCGGTGAGGCGGGAGTACTTCTCGCCGTAGGATTCCTGGAGCCGGGCGGGGTCGTCGTCCACGAGGAAGTTGACGTAGCTCGCCGAGGAATTGGCGTACGGGCGCAAGGCATCCCAGAAGTCGCGGGTCCACTGCCGTTCCGACGCGAAATCGGCGGGGTCGGGGGTGATGGCACTGATGTTGATGGCCCAGCACGGGTTGCGGGAACCGCTGAATGCCGTTGTGTCCTCGTGGATTTCACTGTAGCGGCCGCGCAGCGCGAAGATCGGGACCAGGGTCAGCGGGGAGCGGCGCTGCGGGAAGGTGCTGATCAGCGTGGCCAGGCAGGCGTCCGACAGATCGTCGACGTAGAGGGACTTCTCGTACGCGTGCAGTCCGGGCGGTGCGGAGTCGTCGAACATCTGCTGCAGCGCGGTGTACGGGAGCGGGGTGACCAGTTCCCAGGCCGGGGGCGGGGCGGCGTCGCGCAGCGGCTTGACAATGGCCTCGAGTTCGTCCGGATCGCTGAATCCGGCCACCGCCACCAAGAATCCCGGCTGCCCCCGATAGTGCTCGGGCACGAACGGGGCGGGCGGCGCGCTGACCGCCATGATCACGCCGCCGTACCCCTTGGGCAGGCCGGCGATGAGTTCACGCCCGGCGGCCAGACCCTCGGCGGCGTGCTCGGGGGTCCAGCACAGCATGGCGAGCTGGGCCGGCGACGGCACATCGTGCAGGGTGAAGGTGAGGGTGGTGACGATGCCGAAATTGCCTCCGCCGCCGCGCAATCCCCACAGCAGTTCCGCGTTCTCGCGCGGTGAGGCGACCACGACGCGGCCGTCGGCGGTGACGACCTCGGCGGCGACCAGGTTGTCGCAGCTCAGGCCGCAGCGCATGGTGAGCCAGCCCATGCCGCCGCCGAGGGTCAGGCCGCCGACACCCGTCGTGGAGATGAACCCGCCGGTCACGCCCAAGCCGTGCGCGGAGGTCGCGGCGTCGGCCTGCGCCCAGGTCGCGCCGCCCCCAATGTGCGCGAGTTTGGCGTCGGTGTCGACGGTGATCGAATCGAGGGCGCGGAGGTCGATCATCATGGCGTTGTCGGCGACCGCGTGGCCGGCGTAGTTGTGGCCGCCGCCGCGCACGGTGATCTCGAGGTTGTACCGGCGGGCGGCCAGTACGGCGGCCGCGACACCCGCCGCGGAGGCGGGGCGGACGATGACGGCGGGGCGGCGGTCGATGCCGCCGTTCCAGACTTGACGAGCCGTGTCATAGCCGGGGTCGGCGGGCGTGATCACCATCCCGTCGACGGCCGAGCGCAGTCCCTCGATATCGATTTCCGCAGTGGTCATGTCCGCTCCTCAAAGGTGTCCGTCTGCCTCCGTGGCGAAATTCGGGCTGCGCTGTACGGGGTCACAGCACATCGGTCATTCGCCCTATTGAACGCCGCCGCTCAGGTGTTCCGGAAGTACGCAGCAGACTCGGACCGGGTTCATGGCCCGGAGCGCGCCGAAATGGTCGGCGAGTCGCGCGTGGCGCGTGTTCCGCTCGCGCGGCGGGTCGGTGGCTGATCGCCGGGCTCGATTCGGCGGCGGAATTCTCGGGGTTCACGATCGAGCGAACGCCCGGCACGGGCAGCGCGCGAATCCGTTGGCCGAGTTCAGGACTGGAGTCGGACTTTGTCGGCGGATTCGTTCTGGCTGGCGCATTCCTGGTACGGGTTGGGGGTGCCGGCGCGTTCGCCGCAGACCCAGCGGATGGTGGCGACGGTGACGGCGATGTCGCCGGTGGATTGTTTGGCGCGTTGGTCGGCGTAGGCGCCCGCCACGGAGAGGGCGGTGGGGCAGAAGTCGTTGCCCTTGGCGGTGGAGGCGACGACGGCGAGTCCCCAGGGGCCGGTGCCGCACTGGACGGCGTCGTGGCCGGCCGCCGGGAAGGCGGCGGCGGAGGGGGCGGGTTTTGCGGCGCTGCTGGTGGCGTCCGAAGAACTGTTGCTGGTGGCGTCGTTGCAGGCGGTCAGGGTGAGGGCCGTGGTGATGACGGCCAGTGCCGTGCCCGCGATCTGTGCTGTGGTCCGCACGAATCCTCCTCGTCGGCTGCCCCTCCCCTGGGCATTCTGCCCGTTTCGGGGCGTTTGCGACGGCAGGCTCGCATGGTTCGGCGGTCCGCGCGGTGTGTCCGGTGGTGTGGGTCTAGCCGACGTCGCGGCGCAGCCAGGTGACGTCCGCGCCGTCGCCGCCGAGGCGGTAGGGCTCGAGGATGTCGTCCCAGGCGGTGCCGAGGGCGCGATCGATTTCGGCGGTGATCTCGGCGGCCGTGCCGCGGCCGTGGGCGCGGGCCTCGGCGACGATCGCGCGCAGCCGCATCTCGCCGACCATGACGTCGCCGCTGGCGCCGGTGGCGCCGCTCCACATGCCGAGGCCGGGGACGAAGCTGAAGCGTTCGCCGTCGACGCCCTCGCTGGGTTCCTCGGTGACTTCGAAATGCAGCACGGGCCAATCGCGCAATGCTCTGGCTAATCTCCCCCCGGTACCGACTGGCCCGTACCAATCGGTGGTGGCGCGCAGCTGCCCGGGATCGGCGGGCTGGACGGTCCAGCGGAGTTTGGCGGGGGCCTTGAGGGTCGAGGTGAGTGCCCATTCGATATGCGGGCACAGCGCGGCCGGCGACGAATGGACATAGACGACCCCAGACGTCGCCTCCGCGAACTGACTAGACGCACGCACCACTGACACCTCCGGCTCGACGAGGTACGTCTTCCCCAACGACCCTGGTCCGAGCTCGGCGTGGCCCGAGTTTACTGGAGTGCCCGATGTTGCGTGTGTTACTCCGCGACCGTGTCGCCGTCTACGCAAACTCCGCGATCACGGCATCGCTGAGGGTCGGCCACGCGGCCCGGGCCCAGTCCCCGAAATTCTCGTCCGCGAGCGCGAGACACGCCATGCCGACATTCGGATCCACCCAGAGGAACGTTCCGGATTGCCCGAAGTGCCCGAACGTGCGCGGCGAGTTCGCGCCCCCGGTCCAGTGCGGCGCCTTGTGGTCGCGGATCTCGAATCCCAGTCCCCAGTCGTTGGGCCGTTGCGAGCCGTAGCCGGGCAGTACGCCATTGCGTCCCGGGAATTGCACTTCGCTTGCCTCGGAAACCAATTCGGCACTCAGAATTTCCGGTTCCAGCAATTCTTCAGCGAAGCGCAGCAGATCTGCGACCGACGAGCGGCCCGCATGCCCGGCGGGACCGGTCAGCACCGAGGACGTCATCCCCAGCGGTTCGAACACCGCCTCGTGCAGATATTGGTCGAACGCGATACCGGTCTGCGCCGCAACGAAATCCGCGAGCACCTCGAATCCGGCACTGGAGTAGATCCGCTTCGCGCCCGGCGCGGCCAGCACCGCATCGGTGTCGAAGGCCAGCCCGGAGGTGTGGGCGAGCAGGTGCCGCACGGTGGATCCGGGCGGCCCGGCGGGCTGGTCGAGCTCGATCGCCCCCTCCTCGACCGCCACCAGAACCGCGTACGCCACCAGGGGTTTGGTCACCGAGGCGAGCGGAAACACCCGCGCGGTATCCCCCTCGGTGTCGACCACACCCTTGCCCCGGACGACGACACCCGCCGCCGCGTTCCGGACCGGCCACTGTCGAATCTGCTCGAGCGCTCGCATACGTCGAGCCTAGGCGGCCCGGTTCAGCGCCGATCGCCGCCTGCCGTACCCGACGTACACCAGCAGCCCGATCGCCGACCACACGGTGAACGCCAGCCAGGTCACCCCGGGGCAGATGGACGAGCAGCCACACGCACATGCCCACGCCGATGACCGGCACCACCGGCACCAACGTCGGGAACGAGCGCGGCAGGTCGGGCTTGCCGCGTCGCAGCACCAGCACGCCGCGCAGCAATGATGCGGTAATCCGCGGCATTCCGGGCATGCCCGGCCGCGATACCGGTTCGGACCGGCAGTAATATCGCGCGGTCACCATGTCCGGCAAGGTCTTCGGCCACACGTAGCTATGTGTTGGCGTCGCGCGGTGTGCGCTGCGTCGCCCGGCCGTGTCGCCGCGCATCGCCGGGCCGAGCGCCGGGTGTCGCCCGCTCGAGCGCTCACCCTGGCGCTGTCGCCGAACCCGGTTACGATCGACCCCATCATGAGTGAGCAGGTCACGGTCCACGGCGAGGTGGACGCGGGTTTCGGTCCGGTCGCCGACGCGTTCCGCCGCAATTTCTCCCGGCACGGCGAGATCGGTGCGGCGGTGGCCGTCTTCGACGGGGATCGGCCGGTGGTGGATCTGTGGGCCGGCTATCGCGACCGCAAGCGCACGGCGGCGTGGGAGCGCGACACCATGGCCCCGGTGTGGTCCTCGACCAAGGGCATGACCGCGTTCGCGATCGCGTCGGCGGTGTCGAAGGGCCTGCTCGACTACGAGGATCCGGTGGCGCTGCACTGGCCCGAGTTCGCCGCGCACGGCAAGGAATCGATCACCGTGCGCCAGCTGCTCGACCATCAGGGTGGCCTGGCGGCCCTGGATCGCCCGTTCCGGCTCACGGACATGGCGGATCTGGACGGCATGGCCGTGGTCCTGGCCGAGCAGAAACCGTTGTGGCGGCCTGGAACCCGGCACGGCTATCACCCGATCACGGCCGGCCTGTACCAGGGCGAGCTGCTGCGACGGGTGGATCCCGCCCATCGCACGCTGGGCCGCATCTTCGCCGAGGACATCGCCGCCCCGGTGGGCGCGGAGTTCTATATCGGCCTGCCGGAGGAGATTTCCCTCGATCGGGTGGCGACCCTGTCGGCGACCGAGGGCCTGGACATCCTGCGCTACGAGCGGGATCTCCCGGTGCGCATCGGTATCCAGCTCTACAGCAAGCGCGGCCTGTCCTTCCGCGCCTTGAACAGCCCGCAGGTGGGCGCGCCCGCCCGGGCCGCGCGACGCGAGTTCCTGTCGGTGGAGAGCCCGGCGACCGGCGGCGTCGGCACGGCGCGCGCCCTGGCCCGGGTCTACGGCGCGGCGGCCGGGCAGACCGGTGAGCTACCCATCGACCGGGCCCTGCTGGACCGCCTGGCCACCGCCGACACCGCCGACGACGTCCCGGCCGAGGATCTGGTGCTGCTCACCCCGAGCCGCTATCACCTGGGTTTCCGCAAGTCCCGCGGCGGTTTCCGGTTCGGCTCCGACAAGCGCGCCTACGGCACCACCGGCTACGGCGGCTCGTTCGGTTTCGCCGATCCGGCAACGGGTCTCGGCTTCGGGTACGTGATGAACCGCCTGGGCATGGCGGTGCTCGACGACGTTCGTTCCCGCAATCTGCGTGACGCCCTGCTGCGCTGCCGCTGATCCTCAGCCGCGTTCGACGTCGAGCGCGTGATGCACGAGGTCGTGCAGGAAGTACCGCGCCATCGAGTCGATGGTGAACGCGGAGCCGTTGCTGCGCAGCGCGGCCCGGTCGTGTTCGTCGTCCGGCACGGCCGCGAAGGCGTTGGCGACCACGTCGACCGCGGCCGCGAGTTCGGCTGCCACGGTGGCGGTCTCGGCCGCGCCGTAGTTCTCGGCGACCGCGGTGGCGTCCTGATCCCAGTTGGCGAACATGGGAATCCCGTTGTCCCCCACGGTGACCGCGGTGTCGTAGGCGGCGATCACCGGCCCGGGCCGGGGCCCGCCGGTGCGCGCGATGTCGAGCCGATGGGTGAAGATGCGGCACACGTCGCGCACGTGGGCCGCGTATTCGAGCGCGGACCAGGTGGAGTCGTCGGGCCGCAGCCGCGCGTCCGGCCGTTCCAGCGCGGCCAGCAACCGGGTGACACTGGCGCGGGCCGACCCCGGCACCGCCGCGAAGGCGATGGCGTCGGGGTCGAACCCGCAGTCGGCGCAGGTGCGTTCGAGCACCCAGGTCCAGTCTTCGGCGTCGGGAACGATCGGCATGGCCCCAACTTACGGTGGCATTTGATTGTCGGCCACCAATATTCAGCCAGCTGTCGTCGAGATGGCGACAGGTTTGCCGTCACTCCATCAGCTTGTGCGCCTTGTCGAACAGTTCGAGGGTGATGGCGTGCAGGAAGTCGCCGACCTGCTTGGGCGCCTTACCCGCGAAGGCGCGCGCGTGGGTGCCCTCGAGGACGATGCCTAGCTTGAAACAGGCCAGCACGGTGTACCAGGTGACGTGGCTCAGGTCGCGATCGGAGAACCGCCCGTAGTGGGCGATCATCTCCTCGGCGGTGGGCAGGCCGCCGACCGCGCCCAGGGAGCCGATCAGGGCCGCGCCGGTGGTGCCGGGTTCGGGGCGGGTGGCGATCTGCCAACCGAGGTCGAGCAGCGGATCGCCGATGGTGGACATCTCCCAGTCGACCATGGCCACCACGTCGGGGCCGTCGAAGGAGAACATCATGTTGGCGAGGTGGCAGTCGCCGTGCAGGATGCCCGCCTCGGGCTGCACCGGCCGGTTGCGGTCGAGCCAGTCGCCGACCTGCTGGACGCCGGGGATCTCGGGGCCCGGGTAACCCTCGTTGACGCTGTAGGAGTCGAGTTCCTCGAGCCAGCGCGGCACCTGGCGTTCCAGGAAGCCCTCGGGCTTGCCGTAGTCGGCCAGACCGAGCGCCTCGTGGTCGAGGGAGCCGAGCCGGGCGATGGCCTCGACCGCGGACAGACCCATCTGCCGCCGCACCTCGGGGTCACCGGCGTGCAGTTCGGGCAGTTCGTTCTGCGGGTTGAAGCCGGTGATGGGTTCCATCAGATAGAACGACGCGCCGAGCACGGATTCGTCGGGGCAGGCGGCGATCACCTTGGGGGCGCGGATCTCGGTGTCGCCGAGGGCGCCGAGGATGCGGGACTCACGCTGGATGACGGTGTTGCTGGCGGTGCGCAGATGCTCGGGCCCGCGCCGCAGCACGTAGTCGCGGCCGCCGCGCCGGAAGCGCAGCATGATGTTCTGGGTGCCGCCGCCGAGCGGCTTGACCTCCTCGAACTCGCCGCCGGGCAAGCCCTGCTCCTCCATCCACTTTCCGACGATGGCGAAATCGACGACGTCACGATCCACTTCGGACGGCTGCGCAACAGACATGCCGACCATTGTGCCGCAACGATCCATGCAAACTGAAGGCGGTCGCCCGCAGAAGGAGAACTGACAGTTCGCGGCCGTCTCGATTCTGGACTGCGGCTTGATAGACCTCCGCCTTGGAGCGGGGGAGCGAAGCGGAGGAGGGAAGAATCGAGACTTCGGGGCCGCGAACCCGCCCGGAGCGAAGCGGAGGGCAAAAGGACACAGCGTAATGTGCGTGGTCAAATGCGCACGCTGTTGATCGATAACTACGACTCGTTCACCTACAACCTGTATCAGCTGATCAGCCGGGTGAACGGGGTCGAACCCGTGGTCGTGCGCAATGACGAGGTGGGGTCGATCGAGGAGCTCGGGCTCGACGGATTCGACAATATCGTCATCTCCCCCGGGCCGGGCAGGCCGGATGTCCCCCGCGATTTCGGCATCTCGGCGGCGCTCATCGCCGAGTCCAACCTCCCTTTGCTGGGCGTATGCCTGGGCCATCAGGGCATCGTGATCGCGGCGGACGGCGAGGTGGTCACCGCACCGCGGGCCCGGCACGGGTATCCGGATCTGATCAGCCATGACGGGCGCGGCCTGTTCGCCGATGTGCCGCAGGGGTTCTCGGCGGTGCGCTATCACTCGCTGTGCGCCGCCCAGCCGTTCCCGGCGGCCCTGGAGGTCACGGCCACCGCCCCCGATGGCGTGATCATGGGCGTGCGCCACCGCACCCGCCCGCAGTGGGGCGTGCAGTTCCATCCGGAGTCCGTCTCCAGCGAGCACGGTGCACAGCTGCTGCGCAATTTCGCCGCGCTGACCGCCGAATACCATCGCGGACAGGGCGTCTCCCTGCCGTCCGAGCGAACACCAGTGGCGCGCAGTGCGATCGAGGCCGAGTCCTCGCGCCCGGTCGACACCGCCGTCCGCTACCTCGTCGAGCGGACCGTCGTGGAGCGCGCGGTCGACGCCGAGGCCGTCTTCGACGCCCTCTACGCCGATTCCCCCCACGCCTTCTGGCTCGACAGCGAACACGTGGAGCCGGGGCTGGACCGCTTCTCGTTCCTGGGTGACGCGTCGGGCCCGCTGGCCGAGGTGGTCGGCTACCGGGTGGGCAGCGGCCACGTGGAAGTCGAGTCCGCGGCCGGGAGCCGCACGGTCCCGGGCAGCGTCCTCGACTATCTGTCCGCCGAGCTGCGCCGCCGCCGGATCGACTTCCCGGACGTGCCTTTCGATTTCGCGGGCGGCTACGTCGGCTACCTCGGTTACGAGATGAAGGCCGATTGCGGGGCCGTCGCACCGCACCGCTCCCCCACCCCCGACGCCCAGTGGATCTTCGCCGATCGCCTGATCGTGGTGGACCACGAGGCGGGCCGCACCCACCTGCTGGCCCTCACCGATCCGGAGGCCGCCACCGCCGCCCGGGACTGGCTCGCCGCCACCCGAGCCGTCGTGGAAACCCTTCCGACGTGGGAGAATCCGCCGCTGCTGGAGTTGCGCGCCGACGAGGCGACGGTCGCGCCGCTGCTGACCCGGGGCCGCGCCCGCTATCTGGCCGATGTCGCCGCCTGCCAGGAGCAGTTGCACGCGGGCGAGTCGTACGAAATCTGCATCACCGACAGCGCGTATCCGCCGGGCGACGCCGACGGCCTGACCGTGTATCGCACACTGCGCCGCTGCAATCCGGCCCCCTACGCGGCCTTCCTGCGCTTCGCGGGCCTGGAGGTCGCCTGCTCCTCCCCCGAGCGCTTCCTCAAGCTGGACCGGTCCCGGACCGTGGAGAGCAAGCCGATCAAGGGCACCGCGAAGCGCGGCCACACACCCGCCGAAGACGCGGAGATCGCCGCGAACCTGGCGCGAGACCCGAAGACCCGCGCCGAGAACCTGATGATCGTGGATCTGCTCCGCAATGATCTGGGCCGGGTCTGCGAGGTCGATTCGGTGCATGTGCCCGAGCTGATGGCCGTCGAGACGTACACGACGCTGCACCAACTGGTCTCGACCGTCCGCGGCAGGCTGCGTCCGGAGCTGGATGTCGTCGATTGCCTGCGCGCCTGTTTTCCGGGCGGTTCCATGACCGGCGCGCCGAAGCTGCGCACCCTGGAGATCATCGACGCCCTCGAAACCGAGGCTCGCGGAGTCTATTCGGGCACGATCGGCTTCCTCGGCCTGGGCGGGGCGGCCGATCTGAACATCGTCATCCGCAGCGCGGTCCGCTACGACGGCCGGTGGCGGATCGGCGCGGGCGGCGCGGTGGTCCTGGATTCCGATCCCGAAGGCGAGTACCACGAGATGGTGTGGAAGGCCGCGGCCGCGCTGCGCGCCCTGCCCGGCCTGGGCGTCCCGCCGCGGGCTCCGCTCCCCCTGCCCTGACCGCCGCGGTCACCTCACTTGCGGCGGCGGGACTTGTCCTGCGGCGGTTCGGGTTCCGGATTGTCGCGGCCGCCGGTGAGGCGCCCCAGCAGGGAGACGCCGGGGAGCTTGTCGAGCCGCTCGATGATGTCCTCGCCGAGGGCAGTGACCGATTCCAGTCGGGTCAGGACGCGGTCGTAGGCGACGAAGGCCGGTTCGGCCAGGGCGAGGGTGCGGTCGAGCCGGTCGATGGTGGAGTTGAGGCGTTCGACCGCGGTGGTGAGGCTCTGGATGAGGTCGGGCAGCTGCGCCGCGAGCTGGATGGAGGCGGGCGGCAACCGGACCGCGGTGTCGAACGCGGTCGAGGCGGTGACCTGCGCCGAGTCCAGGGCCAGCCCGGCGGCGTTCTGGGCGGCCTCGACCGCGGCCTGCGCGGCGGCCAGGATGTCGCCGGCGGTGGGCACCCGCGAGCCGGCGCCCTTGCCGCGCGGGGCGGGGTTCTGCTGGTCGCTCCCCTTGGGGTTGGTCATCCCTCTACTGTGCCGCACGATTTCCGGATCGGCCGCGAGGGCGGGCGTGCGGTTTCCCCGGTGGCCGGTGGCCGGTTTTGTCGGTGGCTCGTGGCATAGTGCCACCACGATGAAACTGACCAAGGGTGAGCGAACGACGGTTCCGACATCGCTTCTGACGGTTGTGCTTTCGTGGCGGTCGTCGCATGCGGTGCGGGCGCAGGCCGTCCTGGTGGCGGAGCACGGCCGGGCCCGGTCCGACCGCGATTTCGTCTGGTTCGACGCGCCCCGCCACGTCTCGCAGGCGGTGACGCTGGATCGCGAGCCGGCGGCGGGGACGGCCCGGCTGTCGGTGTCGCTACCGCGGACCGGGCCGGAGGTGGCCGGGATCGTGGTCATCGGCGCGGTCGCCGACACCGAGGGTTCCGGCCGGGGCGGCCAGGGTTTCGCCGGGGTCGAGGGGCTGCGGCTCACCGTGTTCGACCACGACAGCCCGGTGGTCTCCTACGAGGTGGACGCGTCGCAGCCGGCGTCGGCGCTGGTGCTGGGCGAGTTCACGCGCGCCGACGGCGCGTGGGAGTTCGGTGCGCTGGCCGACCCCGGGGTCAGCCTGGCGGGGCTGGTGCGCGAGTTCGGTATCCGGATCGATCCCGCGCGCGGCGTCGAGGCCGAACCGCGTCGCACCCCGCCGCCCTCGGATCCCGAACGGGCGGACTGGCATCCGGACCCGCGCGATCCGGCCCGCCTGCGCTGGTGGGACGGCGGCACCTGGACCGCCTCGACCCGCCCGGTCCCGGCGCGGGACGCCCGCCACTGCCCACGGTGCGGCGCGCCCCGCCGGGGCCTGCTGAGCGCGGCCGCGGGACTGTTCGGCGCGACCCCGCTGTGCCGCGAATGCGGTACGGAGACAACCGAATACCTGCGCGACTGGCGACCCCGCGCCGAACGGGTCCTGCGCGCCGGCGGTGACTGGGAGTCGATGTGGTCGGATCTGCGCTTCCAGCGCATCGACCGGGCCGCGGCCCTGGACCTGTTGTGCCCGGCCGCCTCCGAGCATCTGGAACGCGTGGTCGCCTTCGCCCTCGCCGACGGCGTGGTCGAGCAGTCCACCTTGGACGACTTCGACGACACCGCCGCCGAGCTGTCCCTGTCCGGTCCGCTGGTGGACGACCTGCGCCGCCGCCTGCACCGCGCCCGCCTGCTCACCCGGCTGCGCTCCGGGGAACTCCCGCACCAGCCCACCACCGGCCTGCACCTGGACCCCGACGAGCGCGTCCACCTGAACCTGCCCGCCGTCCACGTCCGCCAGCTGGCCCGCGGCCCCAAACGCACCGAGGGCCGCCTGATCGTCAGCAACCGCAAACTCCGTTTCACCGGCCCCGACACCGGCATCGAGATGCCCTGGGCCCGAGTGGTTTCGGTGACCCCCACCGCCGGGCGGATCGAGATCTCGGCCACCTCCGCGCGCGGCGGCGCGATCCTCGAACTCGCCGATCCGGACTACGCGGCCGCCGCCATGGAGGGCGCGCTCCGGGTGGCCAAACGCCTGGCCCTCACCCCCGGCCGCCGCGACACCCGTTCGGTTCCACCGGATGTCAAGGCCGTGGTGTGGCAGCGCGACGGCGGCAAGTGCGTCGAGTGCGGCGACACCCACTATCTGGAGTTCGACCACATCATCCCGATCAGCCGCGGCGGTGCGACCAGCCCCGCCAACCTGCAGATCCTGTGCCGCGCCTGCAATCGCACCAAGGGCGCGCACATCTGAGCCCGACGTCCAACCGCACCACCCCCGCGACAGCGCATCGAATGTGGGTAATCGAACGCTGTGGGCAATCGAACACCATGCGATGAATCATGTTGAGCGCCATCCCTTGTAGTTCTAGCGTCCGAGACGAGCAGATCGAGGAAGGGGAGTCGAAATGCAGGTAGCAGTGGTGGGCGGCACCGGAACCCTGGGCGCGCCGGTGGTCCGTGAGCTGGCGGCCCGGGGCCACACCGTGCGGGTGCTGAGCCGGTCCGCACCGGCCGACCCGGTGCCGGGGACCGAGCATCACGCGGTCGACCTGGTGACCGGCGCGGGCCTGGACGCGGCACTCGAGGGCGTCTACGCGGTGGTCGACGCCGGTAATCACCGTGGCCCGCGCAGCGCCCGCACCATGGTCGAGGGCGTGCGCGCCCTGCTGGCCGCCGAGCAGCGTGCCAAGGTCGGCCATCACGTGGAGATCTCCATCGTCGGGTGTGAGCGGGTCCCGTTCGCCTACTACCGGACGAAGGTCGCCCAGGAGCGGGCCGTCACGCAGGGCCCGATCCCGTGGACCCTGCTGCGCGCCACCCAGTTCCACGAGCTCATCGACGAACTGCTGGGCGGCGGCGCGAAGTTCCGGATCGCGCCGCACAGCGCCATGCGCTTCCAGCCGGTCGACGTGACCGCGGTGGCGGGCCGGCTCGCCGACGCGGTGGAGGCCGGGCCGTCGGGCCGGGTCCGCGATGTCGGCGGCCCGGTCGTGCAGACCCTGGCCGAGCTCGCCGAACTCCGCGGCCGAACCCTCGGCCAGGCCCTGCTGCCCTTCCCGGTGCCGCCCATCGGCCGGGCCATCCGGCGGGTGCGCGACGCCGCGCTGTGCCTCGACTCCGAGGGCGAGGCAGTGTCTTTCGACTATGCCGAGTGGCTGCGCCGGCGGTACGCGAAGCCGGTCAGCGCTTGACCCGCAGCACCGTTGGTTCGGCGCAGAATTGGGCCGTGGCCTGGTCGGGGCTGAGCCCCGTGCGGGCCAGCCCGCCGGTGTCGACGACCGTGCATTCGCTGCCGCCGACGTGACCGGTGCCGTCGTCGAGGAAGTGGACCTCGACCGTGACGAGCGGGTGCAGGACGGCGGCGTCGAAGGTCCAGAACTGGATGTTCCACAGTTCGTAGGAGTCGCGGGCGGTGATGACGGTGTAGCCCGCGGCGGAGGTGTCGATGCCGATTCCGGCGAGTTCGCCGGAGCGCTGGAGCTTGCCGTCGGGCGCCGCGTGGTAGATGACGTACCGGATATTGGCGGTGGCGGCCATGACCGGGATGATCAGCTCGTCGCGGCCGTCGTTGTCGACGTCGCGCAGGCGCGGTTCGGTCGTGCCGACGGCCGGTTCGGTCAGGGTCTGGAGGGTGACGCCCTCGGGGTCCAGGGTGGTGACGGTGACCGCGCTCTGCTGCCCGTGGCCGTGGTGACGGACCTCGAAGGTGAGTCCGGCGCTGTCGTGTGACTGCAGGTAGCAGTCGGGAGGCGTGGCGGCGGAACCGATATCGCCGCACGGCTGTAGCCCGGAGACGGGGGCGGGCGGCTCGGTGGCCGCGACATCGCGGGGAGCGCCGGGTTGCGGGTCGAGGTTGCCCGCCATGGGCGCGTCGGGGCGGGCACAGGCGGCCAGTGCCAGTGTCGCGGCGGCGACCAGGGCGCCGGCCGCGAGATTCCTCCCCATGACAGTGAGGATAGCGACGAATCGCCCAGTCACCCGCACGGCGACGGGGTGCCGGAAACATATATGCGACATCATGTGCACACCTGCGCACCTATTGGCCTATAGTGGCGGCATGCTCGTCGCGCTGCGCCATCCTCAGTTCCGCAAGCTGTTCACCGCCCAGGTCGTCGCCCTGGTCGGTACCGGCTTGCTGACCGTCGCGCTGGGCCTGCTCGCCTACGAGGTGGCGGGCGGCCAGGCGGGGGCGGTGCTGGGGACCGCACTGGCCATCAAGATGGTGGCGTATGTCGCTGTGGCGCCGGTGATCTCGGCGCTCACCGGGCGGCTGCCGCGCCGCCTGGTGCTGGTATCGGCGGACGCGGTGCGGGCCGGAATCGCGCTCATGCTGCCGTTCGTCACCCACACCTGGCAGATCTACGTGCTGATCGCGCTGCTGCAGTCGGCCTCGGCGACCTTCACCCCGGCCTTCCAGTCGCTGATCCCGTCGATCCTGGTCGACGAGGAGGACTACACGCACGGCCTGTCCCTGTCGCGCCTGGCCTACGACCTGGAGTCGCTGCTCAGCCCGATGCTGGCCGCCGCCCTGTTGACGGTGATCAACTATCACTCACTGTTCGTCGGCACCGCCGCGGGCTTCGTGGCCTCGGCGCTGCTGGTGGTGACCACGCGGCTCCCCCGCCTGGCCCCGGCCGACCACTCGGCCCCGCTGCTGGAACGCATCACCGCGGGCGCGCGCGTCATGATGAACCGCCCGGTGCTGCGCGGCCTGCTGGCCCTGAACATGGTGGTGGCCGCGGCCTCGTCGCTGGTCATCGTGAACACCGTGGTGTACGTGCGCGACCAGCTCGACGGCTCCAATACCGGTGTGGCACTCGCGCTGGCCTGCTTCGGGTTCGGATCGATGGCGGTGGCGCTGTCGACCCCGCGACTGCTGACGATCCTCCCCGACCGGCGATTCATGCTGACCGGCAGCGCGTTACTGCCGCTGGGCCTGATCGCCGCGGCCCTGCCGCCGCTGCTCCCCCGCACCGCCGGCGCGATCGTACTGGCCCTGACCTGGCTGTTGCTCGGCGCGGGCACCTCGATGATCAGCACCCCGTCGGCCCGCCTGCTGCGCGCCCAGACCCAACTCTCCGATCGCACAGCCGTTTTCACCGCCCAGTTCTCGCTGTCACACGCTTGCTTCCTGGTGACCTATCCGATCGCGGGCAAGCTGGGCGCGCTGGCGGGTCTGCCGACCACGGCCATCGTGCTGGCCGCGCTCGCTACACTGGCAGCGACGACCGCGGCGCGGGTCTGGCCCGCGTCCGTCCCCGCCGACATCGAGGCGGTGCCCGCGGCAGGAAGGTGATCAGGTGAGCAAGGCCGAATCGCTGCCCTCCGCCACTCCCAGCCTCACCCATCCGGTCGCCCCGGACGAGGCCCGGCTGGATGTGGCCACCGAGACCTTCCGCATGCTCTCCGATCCGACCCGCCTGCACATCCTGTGGATCCTGGCCGACGCCGAGGCCGATGTCTCCGCGCTCACCGTGGCCTGCGGCGCGTCCCGGACCGCGGTCAGCCAGCATCTGGCGAAGCTGCGCTTCACGGGCATGGTCGACACCCGCCGCGAGGGCCGCCGCATCATCTACCGAATTCGCGACGGCCACCTGGCCCGCCTGGTCCGCGAGGGCCTCAACCACGCCGATCACGTCGTGACCGGCGAACCCTCCCACGAGTAACCATCCCCCGGACCTGCGCTCCTGGTCAGTGGGACGTGGTATCGCCGTGTACCCGCATTCGCCGCGACGATATGCCTATTCGAAATATCGCCGGACGAATAGTGAGAGGTCGCGCGCATGCATCCCGAGCAGGGCAGCCCATTCGATGTCATCATCATCGGGGCCGGATTCGCCGGACTGTACGGCGTCCACCAGGCGGCGAAGGCCGGATTGAACGTGCTCGGCCTGGAGGCCGGCGAGGGCGTGGGCGGCACCTGGTTCTGGAACCGCTATCCGGGCGCGCGCTGTGACGTGGAGAGCGTCGACTACTCGTACTCCTTCGACGAGGACCTGCAGCAGAGCTGGACCTGGACCGAGCGGTTCGCCGCGCAGCCGGAGATCCTCGACTACATCAATCACGTGGCCGACCGCTTCGAGCTGAAGCGCCACTACCGCTTCGGCCAGCGCGTGATCGGCGCGAGCTTCGACGACGCCGCCGCCATGTGGACGGTGCGCACCGAACGCGGCGACGAATTCCGTTCGCAGTTCGTGATTTTCGCGACCGGCTGCCTGTCCGCGCCGATCAAGCCGAACATCCCCGGCATCGAATCGTTCGCGGGCGAGGAGCTGTTCACCGCGCAGTGGCCCGAGCAGGGCGTGTCCTTCGAGGGCAAGCGGGTCGGCGTGATCGGCACCGGTTCCTCGGGCATCCAGGTGTCGCCGATCATCGCGCGGGAGGCGCAGGCGCTCACCGTGTTCCAGCGTTCGGCCAACTTCAGCGTCCCGGTCCCGAACCGCCCCTGGACCGAGCAGGAGCAGACCGACATCCGCGCCACCTACCGGCAGCGCCGCGAGAAGTCCTACTACGCGGGCGCGGCCACCCCGCACGCCTCGCTGGAGACCAAGGCCCTGGACATGAGCGCCGAGGATCGGGCCGCAGCCATGGAGGACCGCTGGAACGGCGGCGGCGTGCTGTTCAACAAGGTCTTCCCGGACCAGAACAGCGATATCCGCGCCAATGAGCTGGTTCGCGAGTTCGCGGTCGCGAAGATCCGCGCCAAGGTCGACGATCAGGCCGTCGCCGACGACCTGATCCCCTCCGACCACCCGATCGGCACCAAGCGCATCTGCACCGACTCGGGCTACTACGAGATGTTCAACCGGCCCAATGTGTCGCTGGTGAACCTGCGTCGCGAGGCGATCGAGGAGGTCACCCCGACCGGCATCCGCACCGCGGACCAGTTCATCGAGCTCGACACCCTGGTCTATGCCACCGGTTTCGACGCCATGACCGGCGCGCTGCTGCGCATCGACCTGCACGGCGCGGGCGATGCCCGCCTGGGCGACCTGTGGGCCGACGGCCCGGTCACCTACCTGGGCTTCGGCATCCCCGGCTTCCCGAACATGTTCAGCATCAACAGTGTCGGCACCCCGTCGGTGATGGCGAACATGGTGCTGCACTCCGAGCAGCAGCTGGACTGGGTGCTGGCGCTGGTGCAGCACTGCCGCGCCCATGGCATCCGCACCGCGGAGGCGCGGTCGGAGGCGGCGGTCAAGTGGACCGATCACCTGCTGGAGGTCGCCGAGGGCACGCTGTTCGTGAAGGCCAACTCCTGGTACATGGGCGCGAATGTGGAGGGCAAGAAGCGCGTGTTCATGCCCTACATCGGCGGTTTCGGCAATTACCGCCGCTACTGCGACGACGAGCGCGACAACGGCTACCCGAACTTCGAGCTGACCGCGTAAT
>NZ_JBHWHH010000155.1:0-16957 GCF_042732555.1 Nocardia sp. NPDC059764 | reverse complement strand
GTAGCGACTCGCGGTTTCGCCGGTTCCGCTGCCGGATCACCGGCAGCGGAACCGTCCTCCGCCCATGCGCCCGTGCGAAGATACTCGCCGCGGACGCCCCGAGACTCGTTGAACACAGGTCGCCCTGGGTTGTCGGGACCGCTGCCACCGACCCGTGGGTGGCGAGCGAACTCGCCGCACTCCACGCGCAGGGCGGAATCGAGTTTCGTTTGGACGCCCGGGAATTGATGGAGCCGGCCGCACTGTTTCGCACGTTTGCCGGAGACCTTATTCGATGTGAGACGGATTGCCGCGTCGATCAGGTCTCGACCGAACGCAACTGACATCCCGCATGTGGGGCGAGTCGATGGTTTTGCGCTCAGTTCGCTGATGGCCGACCCGAGTCCAGGAGACGTGCGATGACGGCGTCGAGCACCACGCCGAACTCCTTGGCGCTTGCGATCTTTGGGCATTCCGCGAGGATCACGTCGT
The DNA here is from genome assembly GCF_042732555.1 of Nocardia sp. NPDC059764. Classification (NCBI taxonomy): domain Bacteria; kingdom Bacillati; phylum Actinomycetota; class Actinomycetes; order Mycobacteriales; family Nocardiaceae; genus Nocardia; species Nocardia sp. NPDC059764. The sequence continues at coordinate 16,486 of NZ_JBHWHH010000155.1, read as the reverse complement.
TGACCAGTCCATCGAGATCTACCCAACCACCGCGGTAGAGAACGATATTGACGGCGTTCCGTTCATCGACGCTCTGAATGAACACTCCGACCGAGTCCGGATCGGTGATGGCAGCACGTTCGACCTCCAGCCGCCGGGGCCACTGGCCGGGACGCCGGTGACAGACGATGCGTCTGGTGCCTGCTGAACCATGAGTCAACTAGTAGTTGACGAATGTTCAATCGTCAACTACTAGTTGACCGCATGGCGGTAGTTCGTAGATGGCTTTCGCCGACAGCACATCGAACCGGGGAGTCGCAATGGAAGTCTTCGAGAGCGCTGCGCACCAGCATGCCGAGTCGTCGGGCAGGCGGGCGATGGTCGTCGGCGCGGGTATCGCCGGTTTGGCTGCCGCGTTGCGATTTTGTCAGCAAGGCTGGGACGTCGTCGTGGTCGAACGCGCGCCGAGTCGCCGCAGTGGCGGTTACCTGGTGAACCTGCACGGACCCGGATATGCCGCCACCGAACGGCTCGGGCTGGTACCGGCGTTGACTCCGCGCGATATCGGATTCTTCACCTCGATCCTCGTCCATCCCGACGGCCGGGAGAAACTCAGAATTCCCGCCGCTGTCACCGAGGCCGCCGTCGGGAACCGGGCATTGAGCCTGTTCCGCGGCGATCTGGAATCGGCACTGTACGACGCCGTGGCTGATTTCGCCGATATCCGTTTCGGCACCACGGTGCGGGCCATTACCCAGACCCCTGGGGAGGTCCAGGTCACCCTCAGTGACGGCACCCACCTGCACACCGGACTCCTCGTCGGCGCCGACGGCGTGCACTCCAAGGTTCGAGAGCTCGTATTCGGTGCCGAGCCCGAGTATTTCGTGGACCTCGGCCACATGGTCGGCGCATTTCCACTGGAAACGCCTCCCGCGCACATGCCCGATGGTGTCGGCACCACGTATATCGGTCTCGGACGCACGGCCGCGGTGATGAACCTGGGACCGGGAAGGTCTTCGGCGTTCTTCGCCTACCGCTGCCTCGACCCTGACGCCGAACTCGCTCTCGGTGCCACATCCGCCCTCATCCGAGCGTTCGGGGATCTCGGCGGTGGTGTCGCCGACGCCCTCCGTCAGCTCGAAGCCGAGCCCGGCGCCGCCTATTTCGATTCGGTCGGCCAGATCGTGATGGACCGCTGGAGTCAGGGGCGAGTCGTCCTGCTCGGCGACGCGGCGTGGTGCGTAACGGTATTCGCCGGCTACGGTGCCGCCCTCGCCCTCGACGGCGCCGACCGGCTCGGCACCGCGCTGGCGGCACACGGCGACGACATTCCCGCCGCCCTCGACACCTGGGAGGCGTCGTTGCGCCCGGAGGTACACAAACGACAGGCGCTGGCGCGGAAGGGAATCAGCCGATTCGCGCCGCCGTCACGCACACATGTGTGGGCAGGCGAACTGATGCTCCGCGCAATTCAGCTTCCCGGCATCCGCGGCCTGGTCCGGCGCTCAATCCAACGCGCCAACAACTAGCCGCCGATCGTGCTGACCGATCGGGCTCAACGGACTGTTACTTGCGCAAGCCGTCGCTGATCGTGGCGAGGTAGGTTTCGACGAGCGTGTCGAGTTCCTCCTCGCCCACGCGGAGGCTGTCGGCACGCCAGGAGAGCGCCGGCAGGCCGTTCGGCGTTGCCCGAATTGTGGTGGTGACGCGTTGGACCTCCAGGTCGACACGCATGGTTCCCCCGGCGACGGCCTCACGCAGCAGGCCGGTAAGTTTGCCGTTCTGTTCCCGAGTGAGCTCTGCGATGCGTTCGAGCGTCTCGAGCTCGTTGGGCGGATTGAGCAGGATGCGGAACTCGTGCGGCCGTTCGCGCGCGAAACGGACATACTCGGCCGTAGCACGCAATAGTCGCTCCTCAACGCCGCCTTCGGTCGCGTACGCGAACGAAATGTCGCCGACCAACTCGCTTTCCTCGCTCAGCACGTCCCCCGCGCCGCCTGAATCAACCGCGCACCTTCGACCACAACCGAGGAGTCATCCACTGTGTCTCGCTACCACCTCGCCGGGCGCACCGTCCTGATCACCGGCTCCACCGGCGGACTCGGATCCGCGCTCGCACGAGCCGTGGCCGCCCGCGGCGCCAACCTGGCACTGCTCGACCTCGACGCCGACGCCGTCACGCGGCAAGCCGAAGCGCTGGGCCCCGACACCGCCGCGCACGGGTGGGCCGCCGATGTCCGAGACTTCGACAGCCTGCGGCGGGCAATCGATGCTGCGGCAGCGCATTTCGGTCGTATCGACGTGGTGATCGCCAACGCCGGCATCGGGGCCATGGCCCCGATGGCCACTGTCGATCCCGCCGTCTTCGACCGCGTCATCGACATCAACCTCAACGGCGTCTGGCGCACGTTCCGCGCCGGGCTCCCGCACGTCACGCAGCAGAAGGGCTACCTGCTCGCCATCTCCTCGATGGCAGCCTTCGTGCACTCTCCCCTGCAAGGCGCTTACACCGCGAGCAAAGCCGGGGTATGGGCACTGGCCGACTCGACCCGCCTCGAGGTGCGCCACCTCGGCGTCGGCGTCGGCAGCGCGCACCCCACCTTCTTCAAGACCCCGATGATGGACCAGGTCCACTCGGACCCCGCCGGCAACACCCTCTGGAAGGGCAACGCCAGCGGCCTGTGGAAGATGATCCCCCTCGACGATGTGGTCGCCGGCATCGTCTCAGGCATCGAACGCCGCGCCGACCTGATCATCGTGCCGAAACGCCTCGCCCTGCTCGCCCGGATCCCCGGCCTCATCCGCCCCATCGTCGACCGGATCGGATTCCCGGGCACCACCATCCCCGACGCCATCGCCCAAGCATCACCCACCGGGTGGAACTGACCACGCCGCAAGGGAACTGGCGCATCAGCGGGGCCGAGCGCTGACCGAACCGGCCATGCGGGTCGGCCGTGAACTGCGAGACCTCGCCGGATGCACTCTCACTGCCATGATTGCCGCGCCGCAGGGTTGCTGGCTCGTTCAGATCGGTGACTCTCGGGTGTATCGGTGGCGTTCCGGGCTGCGCGAACTGTTGACCACCGACCACACGATGGCATGGCTTGGGGCGGTGCACGGTTGGTATCCGTTCGACTCGGCGCAGGCCGCGGCGGCCCGCTGTCAACTGACACGCTATGTCGGCCATATGTCCGCGCCGGAACCCGATGTGTTCAGCGTGACGCTGAGGCCGGGTGACCGATACCTGCTGTGCACCGACGGTGTATCCGAGCAGTTCGGTTACGACGACCTACGGACCGTTCTCGGTCGGGATACACCGCCGAACTCTGCCGTCGCCGCCCTTTTGGCTGCCTGCGAGTCAGCGGGCGGAAACGACAACGCCTCCGCCATCGTGATTCGGGTCGATTGAACATGCGGAACGCCAGTGTCGCCAAGCGACACGGACTACGCTTCCTCGATCTGCCTCGTGTCCGGTTTCTGAACCCCGTTGGGGCGGATCTGTTCGAGGGCCTGCCGCACGACAGCCTCGGAGACGTCGCCCTTGACCGAGATCTCCGAGTCGCCGATCTTCAGCGTGAATTTGGTTGTGCGGCTGGCGATCCAGGCTGTCACGCAGGCGGTGACCGCACCCATCAGAGGCGCGGATTCGACCACGAGTTTGATGAGTTCCGTCGCGCCGAGCGCGTCCGGGACGGGTTCGCCGCTGATCAGTCGTTTGTGGACGGCGCGCAGGTCGTCGTCCACGACGATCGCCTCGAACAGCGATGCCAGTTCGGCGATGTCGTCGTCGGCGTCGGTGATCGAGATGGTGATCGTTGCGGCCACGTGGATCCTCCCCGGTAGGTCTGTGGCCGCAATTCTAAGGCGGACGGTCAGTGTGCGCCCGAGTGGCACTGGGGGACGGGAGGATTCGTGCGTCCGGTGCAGTACCGTCCCTCCGGGGAATTGCCCGGGGGACGGTCCGCACCGTCCGCGCGCCGCTGCCGGCGGTCGCGTTCGATGATGCGCGCCGCCAGGCGGACGACGGCCTCCTCGAGCCGCATCCCCAGCGATTCGGCTCGCAGCGCCGCCATCTCCAGGACGAATTCCTCTTCGGTGGAGGCCAGGTCGCTCAGGATCTCGTCGAGCGCCATCCCGTCGATGGCCTGCTCCCGGGTCAGATCCCGCCCCGGCAGCCAGCTGAGCACCCACCGGCTCCCGGCAGGACCGGGAACCAGATGCGCGGTCTCGGGCGTCATGTCACTGGTGATCGCCTGTCCGGAAATACGTAGCGCCATAGCCTTTCACCCCCTCGGAGCTGGACTCCCCGAAAACCTACGGTCCGGCGCTTAACGATCGCTATCGATTTCCTTACCGCGACCTGACGGTTCGTCGTGACCCACGCGCGCAGGAAGATCAAGCGACCGAGTCGTACCACGCGCGCAGGCGCAGCAGCGCCGCCTGAAACGTGCCGTCGTCGAGCGTCCGACCGATCGTTCCATCGCTGAACCGCTCGGCCCGCACGATGGCCGTGAGCATCCGGCAGGCGTCCGCGACCGGGGCGTCGGCCAGGACCTCACCGCGATACCGCTGGACCCCGTCCCAGCTGGTCCAATCGAAGTTCACGATCACGTCCGCTCGATACAACGCGTCGTGTACGCGGTTCACGGCGTCGTCGTAGACGGCATAGGGCAGACACAACGAGCCGTCATGATTCTGTGTGCGGAACTCCCACACACTGGGCTGCTCGGCGAGCAACTGATCGACCGCGGCCCACAACGGCTCCCACCGCTCGGGGGGCAAGCCGAGTAACCGCGTCTCGATATCGGAATCAGTCGCGTCCATGCGGCCACACTATCGTCACGGAAGGTCGGCTACCTCGGCAACAACTCCTTGATGAGTTGTTCCACCCGGGTACGGATTTCGTCGCGAATCGGCCGCACGGCCTCCACGCCCTTGCCCGCGGGATCGTCCAGGGTCCAGTCGCGGTAGTCGACGCCGGGGAAGTAGGGGCAGGTGTCGCCGCACCCCATGGTGATCACCACGGTGGAGGTCTGCACCGTGTCCGGGGTGAGGACCTTCGGCGTCTGGGCGGTGATGTCGATGCCCAGTTCGGCCATGGCCTCGACCGCGGCCGGGTTGATGGTGTCGGCGGGCGCGGTTCCGGCTGAACGAACTTCGATGGCGTCCCCGGCCAGGTGGGCGAGGAAACCCTGTGCCATTTGGGAGCGGCCCGCGTTGTGGACGCAGACGAACAGGACGCTCGGCTTGACGGAGGTCATTGGTGGGCGGAGCCTTTCAGGCGGTCGGGACGTCGAGAGCGGCGCGCTCGGCCGGGGCGGGATCGGGGTACAGCGCGCCGACCAGGACGAATCCCAATGCGGCACCGAGGAATTGAGCGGCGATGAACGCCGGTACCGAGGAGGGCGCGATTCCGGCGAAGGAGTCGGAGAAGATCCGCCCGACCGTGACGGCGGGATTGGCGAAACTGGTGGAGCTGGTGAACCAGTACGCCGCACCGATGTAAGCGGCCACCGCGACGGACGCCAGTGCGGCGCGGCCGGTCCGCACCAGCGCGAAGATGACCGCGATCAGCCCGGCGGTGGCCACCACCTCACCGACCAGATGGCCGGTGCCGACCCGGTGATGGGTCGCGATCTGGACGGCCCGCTGATCGAACATGATGTTGGCCAGCACCGCTCCGGCGATGCCGCCGGGCACCTGGACGCCGACATAGGCGAGCAGCTCGGCGGAGGTGAGACCGGTGCCGAGGCGGCGACCCGCCCACCAATCAGCCACCGAGACGACCGGATTGAAGTGCGCGCCGGAGACCGGTCCGAGGATCAGGATCAGCACTCCCAGCCCGAACACGGTGGCGGTCGAGTTCTCGAGCAGCTGGAGCCCGACATCGTGGGCGGACAGCTGCTGCGCCGCGATGCCGGACCCGACGACCACGCACACCAGCAGTCCGGTGCCGACGAACTCGGCCAGCAGACGCCGGGACAGCGTGGTCATCGGGCGGCCGCCTCGGGCAATGCGATATCCAGCAGATCCGACAGCTGCCGCAGCGCTCCGGGCTCGACGCGGTAGTACACCCACGAGCCGCGGCGCTCGCTCGACAGCAGCCCGGCTTCCCGCAGCACCCTCAGATGGTGGGAGATGGTGGGCTGGGAGACGTCGAAGCCGTCGGAGATGTCGCACACGCAGGCCTCCTGGCCGACGTGGCTGGCGATCACCGACAACAGCCGCAACCGCACCGGATCCGACAACGCTTTGAACACCGCCGCCAACTCGGTGACGGCCGCCGGGGTCAAGGGTTGCCGGGCCAGGGGAGTGACCTCGCATCCGGGTGCGGTCACCGCGGTGATCGGCAATTTTCGTTTCGACACGCATCGATATTGACGGTTGTCGAAGTCATGCGCAAGCGAACAACCAGCGAATACGCGGCGACGTCAGCCGCAGCAGGACTGGCCCGACGCCACCGCCTCCGCCTTCGCGGTGCTGCCGCAGCAAGCTCCCTCCGCGGCGGCTTCCTCGGCGGTGCCGCAGCAGACCGCCATGGCCTGCGCATCCGTCGCGGCCTCCCCGGAGGTGAGAATCGGTGCCGTGCCGAAGGTTTCACTGTCCGCCAGTACGGTGTAGACCTCCCATCGCTCGGCGTCGGGCCCGGTCACCCACACCTTGTCCTGGGTGGCGAAGCAACAGGTGGTGGCGATCTGCTCCTCGGTGAACATGCCCGCGTCGGACAGGCGGGCGATCTCGGCGTGCACCTGACCGGAGCTCTCGACCTCCACGCCGAGGTGGTTGAGGCTGCCGCCGTGGCCCGGGTTCTCGATGAGAACCAGCTTCAGCGGCGGCTCGGCGACGGTGAAGTTCGCGTAACCGGGCTTGCGCTTGGCCGGTTCGGTCTTGAAGAGGGTGGAGTAGAAGGCGATCGCCTGGTCGAGGTCGTCGACATTGAGTGCGAGCTGGATGCGGGCCATGATGACGGTACCTCCGATTGTGAGACATATGTCGAAATCCTGATGCGGTCGAGTCTGCGCCACTATTTCGACATATGTCAAGAAGGTGCGTAAAGTCGTTCTCATGCCCAAGGCGCTACCCATGATCGACATGTCCGCTCCGGTCTGCTGCGCGCCGGTCGCAGCGGGCCCGGTCGACGACGCCGCCGCGCTCGAAATCGCCCTGCGGCTCAAGGCGATTGCTGACCCGGCCCGGGTGAAACTGCTTTCCCTTCTGCTCGCCAGTCCCTCGGGCGAGGAGAACACCGGTGATCTCGCGGAGGCCGTCGGCCTGGCCGAATCGACTGTCAGCCACCACCTCGGCCAGCTGAAGAAGGCGGGCCTGATCGAATCCGAACGACGCGGCATGAACACCTTCCACCGCGCCTACCGCGACGCCCTGTCAGCACTGTGCCTGGTCCTCGATCCGAACTGCTGCCGCTGACACCCGCACCAGCGCGCTAGCTTTCGGCGGTGTCGATCAGCCGGCCGGGCACGTCAGTTCGCGCGGGAGAACACGGCCACCAGGAAGTCCGCATCGGCGGTGAAGGGCCGCAGATCCCAGGTCGACAGGAGTAGATCCGGTGTGAGGCCGGAGGTTTGGGTGTCGGAGAGGAACTGGGTGAAGTCGTAGCCGCGGTCGGCGCCGAAGCCGATCACCGCGCGGCCGGTGGGGGCGAGGTGCCGGGCGAAGGCGGACAGGACGGCGCGGCGGGTGGAGGGCGCCAGGAACGCCATCACATTGCCCGCGCAGACGATGGCGTCGAAGTCGGCGGGCACGCCACGGGTGGGGAGGTCCAGTTCGGCCAGGTCCCCGACAAGCCAGGTGGGACCGGGATGGTCGTGCTCGGCCGCGGCGATCAGCACCGGGTCGACGTCGACACCCACCACGGTGTGGCCCACCTGGTGCAGGTGGCCGCCGATCCGGCCCGGCCCGCAGCCCGCGTCCAGGACGCGGCTGCCGCGCCCCAGCATGGCGTCGATGAGCCGCGCCTCGCCGACGATGTCGGTGCCCTCGGCGGCCAGATTGCGGAAACGCTCCACATAGCGGGTCGAGTGGGTGGGATCGGCGGCGATGATCTCCTCCCACTGGCTGGGGGTGCGTCCGCTCATGGTCTGAACCTCCTCGCTCGGGGCGCGTCCACTTCACTCTGCCAGTCCGGGAATCGGTGTCCGGGTGGGGGCTGGCGTGTAGCGGACGCGCCCCGGCTGCCGCGCCTACGCCAGGCGAGTCGGCAGCGGGGCGAGGGTGTAGTTCTGCCAGACGTAGTTGTCCATCTGGTGCTGGTCACCGGAGAGGTTCACGACGCGGTCGACCTTGCCGTCGGCGTTGAAATGCCAGACGAGCGCCCACATGGTGTCGACCTTGTCCTCGCCGGCCGTGGAGTAGCCGCGGTGGATGTCCACGACGTATTCGTCATTGGCTTCGAGGAAGAAGGTCTCGGCCTTCATTCCCGCGGTCGAGAGCTGGTTGAAGAATTCCACGACCTCGTCGATACCGTGCTTGGTGCCCGACAGCGGGTGGCGGCCGGGAATGGTCCAGCTGATGTCCTCGGTGAGGACGGCCCGCATCCCGTCGAGGTCGTAGTGGGCGTAGGCCTCGAAGAAGGCGGCGATGGCGGCGATCTTCGGATCCTGTTCGGTCACAACGTTTGTCGTCATGCCAGTAGGTTATTGCCGAGCTACGGCGGAGAGAAGAATCGATCCGGAATGGACCTGAAACGGATCGTTATCAATCGACCCGGACTTCGGTTGAGCGGATGACGAGATTCGAACTCGCGACCCTCACCTTGGCAAGGTGATGCGCTACCAGCTGCGCTACATCCGCGTGCTCACCCGGCCTTGTGGGCCGATCGGCTTGCGGGACAGAACATTAGCCTATGGGTGGGTGGGTAATGCAAATCGGGTGGAACCGGCGGCCCGGAGCGAGGTCCCCGCGACCATGCGAATCGTGGTGGCGGTGGACCCGGCGATCGCATCTGCCGGAGGTGGAGGAGGACCAATTGAGGTCGCCCTGGAACTGATCCTCGACGCGGTGGAACTGCGCGCTCGGCGTCGGTAGCCGGAAAAGCAGAAAGGCCCGGCGGTGGCCGGGCCTGATCTGTTCATTCGTGGTGCGCGATACTGGGATTGAACCAGTGACCTCTTCCGTGTCAGGGAAGCGCTCTCCCGCTGAGCTAATCGCGCGGGTAAATCCCCCTTTGAGCGGATGACGAGATTCGAACTCGCGACCCTCACCTTGGCAAGGTGATGCGCTACCAGCTGCGCTACATCCGCGTGCTCACCCGGCCTTGTGGGCCGATCGGCTTGCGGGACAGAACATTAGCCTATGGGTGGGTGGGTAATGCAAATCGCCAGGAAAACGGGCGATTTCGGGCATGTCTCGGTGCCGATCAGTCGGTCTCGGGGAGCGGGTTCACCAGGGGCGCGGCCTGGGCGCGGGAAAGGCGCACCGCCGCAACACACATGACGACCACCGAGAGGGCGACGAAGGCGGTGCCGAGCGGACCGGACCGCAGCCGCTCGTCGAGGACGGTCATGCCGAGGAAGGCCGCACCGAGCGGCTCGGCGACGGTGAACGCGGGCAGCGACGCCGACAGCGGGCCCACCTGGTAGCCACGCTGTTGCAGATACAGGCCCAGCAGCCCGCAGGCGGCCAGGAGGTAGATCTCCCAGCTCGTGAGGGCGGTGCCGATGCTGATCGTGAACAACTGGGTGACGTTCTCGGTGAGGGCGGCCGAGACGCCGAAGAGCAGACCGGCCGCCGTGCCCAGCAGCAGGGCTTGCAGGGTCGGGACTCGCACGGTGGTAGCCACCACGACGCTGACCGCGATGACACCGGCCGTCAAGCCCAGCGGGACCACCCAGCGATGCCAGGGCGCCTCGGTAACCCCTTCGGTCGGTTCCCCGACCACCAGGAAGCACGCCAGCGCGATCGACAACGCCACCGCCTGCAACCACATCACCGTGGTCACCCGCCGCCCGCTGTAGTGCGCGGCCAGCGGCAGTGCGAACACCAGGGCCGTCACCAGGATCGGCTGCACCACCAGCACCGACCCCAAAGCCAGCGCCGCCACCTGGAACGCGAACCCACCCGTGTCGCCGATCACCCCCGCCACCCACCGCGGATTTCGAATCAGACTGGCCAGCAACGCATCCCCCTCGGGGACGTCCGCCGCCGCCCGCTGCTGCGCCACCGCCGACACCGCGAACAACACCGCGCCGATGAACGCGCACACCACCGCTGCCACAGGTAGGTTTCCCACCTGATCAAGTCTGCCCGACAAGGTCATCCCCGTCGGTTGGCGGGGCCGTCGCGCGAGGCCCGAAATCGGCGGTCGAACCGTCGCGTCGGCCCGGCACCCGGCGATTCGAGTCAGTCGATCTCGTCGGCCCAGGCTTGGAGCCCGGCCAGGAACCCCCGCCGCTGCGTCGGAGTCAGCCGCCCCATTGCCCGCAGCAGCGCGTCCGACCGCCGGTTGATGAAGGTTGCCACATCGTCGCGGCGATCGTCGGGCAGCGACAGCAGGGTGCGTCGATTGTCGGCCGGATCGTTGTGCCGGCGCAGCCACCCGGCCCGGTTGAGCTCCCCGGCAAGCTGACTCGCATTGGTCAGGCTGATGCCGAGCCGGCGGGCCAGATCGCTGACGCTGAGGCTCCCCGCCGCCAGCACCTGCGCGAGTACCGCGCCGTGCCGATTGCCGAGCCCGCCCGCGTCGAAGGATTCGCGCAACGCGGCGGGCATATCGCCGTGGGCGCGCCGAAAATGGGTGGCGATCAGGGGTGCGAGCGCCTCCAGTTGCCGCTGGTGTTCCGCACTCACCGGTGCGCCCGCGGCGTCCGCCGCTCGCTGTGGCCGAGGCACGAACCCCTCCGATCGATGTCGTACTGCGGTCTTGACAGATCCAGGATACAGGTTCGAAGATTTGAACTATTCGGAAAACTGAACCAATTGGAGACGGCGCTCTCCGCGAAAGGCTCACCCATGCGCACTCGACTGCTCACCGCGGCCGCCCTGCTCACCACCGGATACCTGTGCGGCGCCTTCGGATACGGATTGATCAATGTCGCGCAAGCGTTCAAGACGGTGCCGCTGGACGTGCGGTTCACCTTCCATACGGCCCTGATGAAGGTCAACGGACCCGTCATGCAATCGGCGATGGGCTTGGCGGCGCTGACCTCACTACTGCTGGCGATCTACAGCGGGGGAGTCGTGCGCCGTTCGGCCGCAACGGCTTCCGGCCTCGTCCTCGCGTCCTTCGTCATCACCCGATTCGGCAATGTCCCGATCAACGGCAAGATCAAGCAGTGGGCCGTCGGCCTCCGCCCCGACGACTACGCCCAGATCCTGCACCGCTGGGAGCTGTTCCACATCGCCCGCACCGGCGCGGCGCTGCTGGCCTTCCTGATCATCATCGCCATCGCCGTCTTCATTCAGCCCGCTCGGGCGGAGCGGGATCAGACGGTTCTGTCCGCCCCCAACTGAATTCGCGCGGCCGGGGAGCGGATTTCGCCATAGGGCATCGCGAATTTCTTCGATTCCAACCTCGCTGACGCTATGTCTAGTTAGTCTGTTCGATGTCAGTGACCTGGAAGGCTAGGACCTCGCGTGAGCTACTCACTCATCATCGAGAACGGCACCATCGTCGACGGGACCGGAGCCGAGCCGTATCCCGGCGACATCGCCGTCGAGAACGGGCGCATCGCCGCCATCACCGCGCCCGGCGAACTCGCGAATGCCGTGGCGGAGAACCGGATCGACGCGACCGGGCTGCTGGTCACCCCCGGCTTCGTCGACATCCACACCCATTACGACGGGCAGATCACCTGGGACCCGCTGCTCACGCCCAGCTGCTGGCACGGCGTCACCACCGTGGTCATGGGCAACTGCGGCGTCGGATTCGCGCCGGTCACGCCCGAGAAGCGGGACTGGCTGATCGGGCTGATGGAGGGTGTCGAGGACATCCCCGGGGCGGCGCTCTCGGCCGGGATCCGCTGGGACTGGCAGTCCTTCCCGCAGTATCTCGACGCCCTGGACCGGCTGCCGCTGGCCGTCGACGTCGGCACCCAGGTGCCGCACGGCGCGGTCCGCGCGTATGTGATGGGGGAGCGGGGCGCGAAGAACGACGCCGCCTCGCCCGAGGACATCGCCATGATGGCCAAACTCGTGCGCGAGGGCATCGAGGCCGGCGCCCTGGGCTTCTCGACCTCCCGCACCATCGTGCACCGCGCCATCGACGGCGAACCGGTGCCCGGCACCTTCGCCGCGGAAGAGGAACTCTTCGCCATCGGCCAGGCCCTGGCCGACGCCGGCGCGGGCGTCTTCGAACTGGCCCCCGCCGGCATCATGGGTGAGGACCTCGCCGCCCCCGACCGTGAACTCGCCTGGATGCTGCGCCTGGCCGAGCAGACCGGTCGTACCGTGAGTTTCGGCCTGCTGCAACACGATGGCGCACCCGATGACTGGAAGCGGCTGCTCGACACCGCCGGTGCTGCCTTCGAGCAAGGAATCCCGATCCGCCCACAGGTTTCCGCCCGCCCCCTGGGCCTGCTCATCGGCCTGCAGACCTTCAACCCGTTCTCGTTCCGGCCCAGCTACCAGGCCGCCGTCGAACGCGCGGGTCAGAGCCTCGACGCCCTGGTCGCCGAACTCCGCGATCCGGCCCTGCGGCAGACGATCCTCACCGAGGCCGACCTCCCCGACAACCCGATGGCCTTCATCAGCATGGGCCTGGACCGCACCTTCACCCTGGGCGATCCGCCAGATTACGAGCCGGACCCGGCGGCTGGCCTCGCCACCGACGCGGCCCGCGCGGGCGTCGAGCAGTTCGAGTACATCTACGACCAACTGCTGACCCGCGACGGCACCGCCCTGTTCTACCGTCCGTTGCTCAACTACTCGGGCTTCACCCAGGACCCGATTCGCGAGATGCTCATGCACCCGGCCAGCGCGGTCGGCCTCGGCGACGGCGGCGCGCACGTCGGCGCGATCTGCGACGCCTCCAACACCACGTACCTGCTGACCCACTGGGCGCGCGATCGTGCACGGGGCGAGCGCATTCCGCTGCCGCTGGCCATCCGCAAGATGACCTACGACACCGCCCAGATGTACGGCCTCGACGACCGCGGCGTCGTGGCGGTCGGCAAGAAGGCAGACTTCAATGTCATCGACTTCGAGGCCCTGCGCCTGCTGCCGCCCACCATGGCCTACGACCTCCCGGCCGGAGCGCGCCGCCTGCTCCAGCGCGCCGAGGGCTACCGGGCCACCATCGTCTCCGGCGAGGTCGTGCTGCGCGACGGCGAGGACACCGGCGCCCGCCCGGGAGCCCTGGTCCGCTCCGCCCGCGGCTACTGATCCACCCCGGAAACGCAGAAGGCCCGGCGTGAGCCGGGCCTGATCTGTATGAAACGTGGTGCGCGATACAGGGATTGAACCACTGACCGGGGCACGCCGCGAAGGTGGACCCCTACGACCCGAAGTCGATCCGGGCGCACGGGTGCGCGGCGGTGATCCGGTCGCGGACCTCTCGGGGGAACCGGTTGCCGTAGAGGTTGGCGGTCTCGAGGTCGGGGAGCGTGTCGAAGTCGGGCGGCAGGTCTTCGAGGCCGTTGAAGGCCAGGCTGACGGTCCGCATCCGGCGGAACGTCCCGATCCCGGCGAAGTGCTCGGGCTCGAGCCGCCGGCGCTTGCCGTCCCGCCGCCACCTGTCGATCCGGAGTTCCTCCAGACCGGTCAGCTCCATGGCGAACAACTCCCGGAGGAAGACGTGCCCGGGTTCCGGGCCGCGGCTGCTCTGCCCGCTGAAGCCGAGGACCCGCAGCGCGGGCAGGCGGCCGAGGTCCGGCAGCGGGTCGCGCAACAGGCCGAGGCTGCCGCCGAGGTCGAGTTCCACCAGCCGGGTCAAGTGGAGCAGGCTGTCGGGGACGGTGTCGAAGTTGTTGCAGCTCAGATCGAGTCGGCGCAGGTTCGGGAAGGTGGTGACCACCTCGGGGAACGTCACCAGGTATCGCGCGGGGCTGCCGGACATCGACACCTCCTCGACGCCGCTCAGGCCGCGCGCGGAGTCGGGGAACACGACGTTGGTGCCGTCGGCGACCAGCTTCCGCAGCCCGACCAGGTCGCCGAAGGTGTCCGGCAGAACGAACCGCGTCGACTCGGGCGGCATCTGCCCCGGCTCGTACTCGGCGTCGGTGCGGACGGACAGCTCGGAGATGTCGAGTTCCTCCAGCGCGGACAGCCGCCCGACGGCGGCGGGCAGGGTGAACTCGACCTCGTTCTCGTCCAGGGACGAGTTGCGGGCAACCCGCAGCACCCGCAGCCCGGCCAGGTCGCCGATCGATCCGGGCAGGGCGGTCAACTCGCAGTCGCGCACCGACAGGTGCTCCAGTCCGGTGAGCGTCCCGATCTCCTCGGGCAGCTCGCGGATCGGATTGCGGTCCAGGATCAGGGTGCGCAACCACGGCATCCGGAGCACCTCGGCGGGGAACGCCTTCAGCTTGCGCCCGGTCAGGTCGAGATGGTCGGCCCGGCCGGCCACGGCCCGGGACAGCTGGTCGTCCAGCGCCGCGGCCGCCGAGTCGCGCGCCGACCGGGCCCCGGGCCGCAGGACGGGCAGCCCGGCACGCAGCCGGTTCAGGAACGCGTCGATGTCCAGGCGACCCTCGTCGTCGACGACCTCGGGCACGAACGCCTCGCCGAGGCCTTTCCCGGCGACGAAGTCGGCGTCCCGGTCGCACACGCCGAGGTTGTCCACCCAGCGCGCGCCCGGGGCCGACAGGGCCATGTGGTGGTCGAAATGGATCACCCAAGGGGTGTCGACCACCCCGGCCGCCAGGGAGCCGTGGTTGTAATAGCCGTACACCATGTGGGTGAAGGTGCCGTCGTGGATGCAGATCTCGGCGTCGCCGCCTTCCAGCGTTTCGGCCCGGGTGTGGCCGCCGACGTAGAGCCCGGGCCAGTCCTCGTAGAGCGCGATCGGGCCGTCGACCGTCAGGTCACCGGTCACCACGATCAACTCGACATCGCTGTCGCCGTTGCTGTGGGCGTCGGCGTCCACACCGCGCAGCTCGGCGACGGCGGACAGGAAATCCCCGTCGAGGGCGAGGTCACCGTCGAAGAACAGCACCGTGGGATCGTCAGGCGAGTCTCCCGTTCCCTCGAACTCGGCGGACAGCACGCCGCCCAGACGGGCGTCCACGTCGGTGTAGGACAAGAGGTCGGGCATGGAAAAGGTCGACATGCGGGACAGCGTATGTTCGGGCAGTGACAGTCCGGCCCTCAATCCCGTCCTCCGCGAGACGTTCGGTGAACGCGATCGACATGTATTGACTGCCCCTATCCGTATGGTGCACAGCATCTTTCACATCCCGCCCAGCCCGTTCGTGGGTCCAGACGGCGTGCTCGATCGCGTTGGTCATCATGGTGCCGGTGCGCCGGCCGATGATTCGTCGTGCACAGGCGTCGATCACGAACCAGCCGCCGAGTAACGTTGTTGGTCGGATCTGGCTGTGCGCCTTCGGTATTCGCCGATCGTGTATCTCGTGCGGTGAGCCCCGCGGCGCGTGAAGGGGTGGTGGAGCATCGGCTCGCTGCTCTCACGCCGATCGGGATTGGGGAGTGCTCTGTAGTGGAGCGGCATCGAGCACTGTGCGACCCGAGCCGGTCACTGGTCCGGGTCCGAGTGTGACGCGGGCCGGAACGCCTGCCAGGTGGTGTACCTGGCATGTGCATCTCAGTTCAGATTGAGTTCACGACAGCAGAAAGGCCCGGTGGAAACCGGGCCTGATCTGGTCGAACTTTGGTGCGCGATACTGGGATTGAACCAGTGACCTCTTCCGTGTCAGGGAAGCGCTCTCCCGCTGAGCTAATCGCGCGGGTCTTGTTGCTCTTCAAAAAGAAGAGGCGGCGACGGGAATCGAACCCGTGTGCACGGCTTTGCAGGCCGTTGCCTCACCACTCGGCCACACCGCCAAGCAGGCCGTGTTGGCCCCTCGAGCGGATGACGGGATTCGAACCCGCGACCCTCACCTTGGCAAGGTGATGCGCTACCAGCTGCGCTACATCCGCATTTCGTCCCGGGCGCCTTTCGGCTGTCCCGCTGACGAGAGAGAACATTAGCCGACTATCTGCGCAGGTAACAAATCGCCTGGTAGATGGTGGTAAATATGAACTACAGGCATGTGGTTTCGCCGGTCGGCCCACGAACTCGGCGACCGGATTGACACGGATCACCGATATCCCACCGCACCCCGGCGACGCCTCCGTGTCGCCCCGGCAACACCCCGGTGAAACCTCACCCGCCCCACCGCCCCCGATAACCTCAGTTTTACGCCGTTGTGCACGCGATTTGGTGTGATGCCAGCCAGGTGTGTAATCTTCATTCTCGTTCGAGCGGCACCGCAAACGCCACTCCGGACAGTCGCCTCGGCGACAAGACCCCGGTTCTATAGCTCAGCGGGAGAGCACTCGCTTCACACGCGAGGGGTCGCTGGTTCGATCCCAGCTAGAACCACCGAAAAGCCGGTCC
>NZ_JBHWHH010000154.1:0-17029 GCF_042732555.1 Nocardia sp. NPDC059764 | reverse complement strand
GCTCAGAGCGCTTGCGCTACTTCGACTTAGACGTCGTAGTACAGCTCGAACTCGTAGGGGTGCGGGCGCAGGTTGACCGGGGCGATCTCCTGGGTGCGCTTGATGTCGATCCAGGTCTCGATCAGGTCGGTGGTGAACACGCCACCCTCGGTGAGGTAGTCGTGGTCCTGCTCGAGGCGGTCGATGACCGACGCCAGCGAGGTGGGGGCCTGCGGGATGTTCTTGGCCTCCTCGGGCGGGAGCTCGTAGAGGTCCTTGTCGACCGGAGCCATCGGCTCGATCTTCTTCTTGATGCCGTCCAGGCCGGCCATCATCATGGCGGCGAAGGCCAGGTACGGGTTACCCGAGGAGTCCGGCGCGCGGAACTCGATGCGCTTGGCCTTCGGGTTCGAGCCGGTGATCGGGATACGGATCGCGGCCGAACGGTTGCGCTGCGAGTACACCAGGTTGATGGGGGCCTCGTAGCCCGGCACCAGACGGTGGTACGAGTTCACGGTCGGGTTGGTGAACGCCAGCAGCGACGGGGCGTGGTGCAGGATGCCGCCGATGTAGTGACGCGCCAGGTCCGACAGGCCCGCGTAGCCGGCCTCGTCGTGGAACAGCGGCTTGCCGTCCTTCCACAGCGACTGGTGGGCGTGCATACCCGAGCCATTGTCGCCGAACAGCGGCTTCGGCATGAAGGTAACGGTCTTACCCTCCTGCCACGCGGTGTTCTTCACGATGTACTTGAACAGCTGCAGGTCGTCAGCGGCGCCCAGCAGCGTGTTGAAGCGGTAGTTGATCTCGGCCTGACCGGCGGTGCCGACCTCGTGGTGGCCGCGCTCCAGCTCGAAGCCCGCGTTCTGCAGGTTGGTCGAGATCTTGTCGCGCAGGTCGACGTAGTGGTCGTACGGCGCAACCGGGAAGTAACCACCCTTGTTGCGAACCTTGTAACCACGGTTCGGGGTGCCGTCGGCGTTGTACTCCGCGCCGGTGTTCCAGGAACCGGAGATCGAGTCGATCTCGTAGAACGAACCGTTCATCGCCGAGTCGTAGCGGATCGAGTCGAAGATGTAGAACTCGGCCTCGGCACCGAAGTAGCAGGTGTCGGCGATACCGGTCGCGGCCAAGTACTCCTCGGCCTTGCGGGCGACGTTACGCGGGTCGCGCGAGTACGCCTCACGGGTGAACGGGTCGTGCACGAAGAAGTTCATGTTCAGCGTCTTCGCGGCACGGAAGGGGTCGACCCGCGCGGTGCTGTAATCGGGCAGCAGCAGCATGTCCGACTCGTCGATCGACTGGAAGCCGCGGACGGACGAACCGTCGAACGCGAGGCCCTCTTCGGCGAGATCAGCGGTGAACGCCTTCGCCGGGATCGAGAAGTGCTGCTGCACACCGGGGAGGTCGGTGAAGCGAATATCGACGTATTCGAGCTCCTCCTCCTTGATGTACTTGATGACCTCGTCGGCCGTGCTGAACGCCACTTAGTACTCCTTACGGATCGGTTCCCAGCCAGTGGTGACTGCATGGGTTCGTCGCGACCACACGGTATGGATGCGGTGTTTCCCTGCAATCAAGGCTGTGTTTCGCCAGTGTTACACGCACTGCTGGCCGGGGGTTCGGCGGTGCCCCCGGGTTCGCGTGGACGCCGCAGCGGTCGCCGAGCAATGCTCGACCAGCACCGATATCCTGCCACCGACCTGCCGGAACGGACTGTTAAGACTCTGAAAAGTTAGGGTCCTTACCGCGTCCGACCGGGTGAGCGTGACAATCCTCACCGCCGGGCATCCATCTGGCAACCGGGGTGGTCGAACAGTTGCGGCAGCCGCCGGAAGAGTGCCGACAACATATACGATTCCCCGCTCGTCCGCCGATCGACGGGCGTCGGCGAATCCCCGCGACACCTCGCCGTTCGAGGCAGCCGCAGTTGTCGACCCGTGGGCGTGAGCAGCCGCCGAACTCCGATGAGTGCCTGATAAGTGTGTCAGTGGGTGCCTCGGATGACGACGGTGGCCACCGTGGTCGTGAACGATCCACCGATGTTGACGGTGAGGGCGCGGCGGGCGTTGTCGATTTGCTGTTCTCCTGCTCGGCCGGTGACCTGCCGAGCGGAATCCAGCACCATCCGGATACCGGTGGCGCCGACCGGGTGTCCGTGCGACATCAGGCCGCCGCTGGGGTTCACCGGCAGTCGCCCGCCGCGTTCGATGGAGCCGTCCATCACCACCTCTCCGCCTCTGCCCGGCTCCGCCAGGCCGATGTGCTCGAGGGTGACCAGGCCGTTGATGGTGAAGCAGTCATGGATCTCGGCGACGTCCAGGTCTGTCACCCCCGCTATTCCCGCGCGCCGATACGCATCCGTTACGGCACCGTGCAGGTGCGGGAAAAGGTGGGTCCGGTCGGCACTGTCGGCGATCTTGTCCGCGAGCAGCAGGGTCGCTGTGCGATGGCCGAAGCCCGCGATGGTCGCCTCCCGGTCGAGGTCGGCTCCTGTCCGTTGCGCCCATGCTCGGGCAAACCTCGGCCCGGCCAGCACCACCGCCGCGCCGCCGTCGGTGATACGCCCGCAGTCGGTCTTGCGCAGCATCCCCTCCACAATCGGGTTCACTTCATCATTCACGTCGAAGGATCCCGCCGGGAACTCCCAGTCCCTGGTCTGCGCAAGATGATTGCGGGATCCGTTCGCGAACGCGATCTCGGCGAAACGCCCGAGATGCGCGTGATCCAGGCCGTAGCGCCGGTCGTACTCCCGCGCGATGTCTGCGAAGAGGGCGGGCCACGGATAGGTCACATCCAGCGCCTCCCGGCCCGCCCACGCCGCGGTGCCCAGGTATTCGGCGGCCGTTCGTGCGGGCACGTTGCGCATCAGCTCGACCCCGACCACCAACGCCACGTCGTATCGGCCGGACTCGATGTCCGCGCATGCGGCGAGCACCGCCGTGCTACCGGAGGCGCACGCCGCCTCGTGCCGTGTACTGGGCAGCCCCTCGAGTCCGGGCACGGCCGCGACCACCATGCCGCCGAGCTGCGCCTGTCCGGCGAAGAGCTCACCGGCGAGGTTGCTGACATGAATGACACCCACCTCGCGTTCGTCGACGCGCGCGTCGGACAACGCCGCCGGCACGATCTCGGCGAACATGTCGACCAGGCCGAGCCCCTCCTTCGACCAGTTGCGGGCGAAGTCGGTTTGCGCGCCTCCCAGCACGTAGACAAATTGGGTCATCTGATTCTCCTTGTGATCGTGGTGTGGAGGCGCCACTTCCGTTCCAACGTGCGTGGTAGCGAAAGCCGGTTGGGCAGAACGCATTTCGCCCAACCGGATTCGGAGCCCCGGCTCGCCGGGCGTGCGCCGAGGGCAGGCTCGCCTAGGCGCGGGCAGTGGCCAGTTGATCGGCGCGCACCCAGGTGGCGTGGAATCCGGACGGCACCCGGCGCGGCAGCAACACCCGGGCGATCGGTCCCGCCGCGACGTCCTCGGCGTCGAAGATGTTGATCTCGCCCCGATCGTCGGCCTCGTCGTTGACGAAACACACCAGGTAGCCATCGGTCTCGCCGGTCGACCCGTCACGCGGTGCGAAGGGCGCCTCCGAGCCCCACCGCCCGGGGCCGAACTTGTGCTCCTGCTTGGCGCCGGTGAGCGAGTCGAACCGCACCAGCCCGTCGAATAGCAGCGTGGGTTCGTTGCCCAGGCTCATGTTGTAGGAGTATCGGTGCGCGCGGCCCATCACCCGCGAATCCACGCTGGGGAACTCGATGTTGGCATTGTCGAGTTCGGTCTCGACGGTGGTGCCGGTGCGCAGGTCGAAGCGGTACCGGTAGAGCTGTGCGTCGAGTCGCATGTACGCGAGCATGTTCGACAGCGGGGAGGCGAAAGTCGTCTGGTGCTGCGGGTTTTTCACCCGGCACACGTCCATGATGATCTGCTCGCCCTCCTCCCACGCATTGACGACGTGGTAGATGTAGCAGGGCTTCACCTCGAACCAGCGCACGTCGCTGCCGTTCCCGTGCCGGGGAACCACCGCGAAACGAGCGGGCAGCTCCCGATCGTAGAAGATCCGATACTTGCCGGCCCGGCGCGCGTCGTGATCCTGCACCAGCGGCAAGTCCATGAGGATCGAGTAGTTCTCGGTGATCGCGATGTCGTGCGGCAGTCGCGGACCCGGCAGATCGATCTGGGTCAGGTGCGTCTGACGGCCATCGGCGCCGATGATGCCGTACCGCAGGAAGTCCTGGTCGGGTCCGTAATCGAACCAGATCAACTCGCCGGTGGCCTCGTCGACCTTGGGATGGGCCATCATGTCGCCGGCGAACGTGCCCAGGAAGTCCTGCGCCCCAAGGGTTTGCAGGGACAGAGGGTCCACCGCGTAGGGCGTTCCGCACAGGTACCACGTCGCCAGGACCTGGCCGCGGTGGTAGATGACGTCGGTGTTGGCCGAATCCTTGATGCCGAGACCATGTCCGTTGCCCCACGGATTGTCCTTCGGATTCTCCATGAGTCCGGTCCACAGGGCACGGCCCGCCTCGGATTCCTCGTGGAACGCCTTGGTGCGGACGTAGCGGTTGCGGTACCGCACCTTGCCGTTCTCGAAATGCGCGGCGTGAACCATGCCGTCGCCGTCGAACATGTGGTAGCGGCCGGGCGCCTCGAACTGCCGGTTCGGGCCGTTGCGCAGGTACACGCCGTTGAGGTCGGTGGGGATCTCGCCGATGACGGGCAGGTCGTCGAGGGTGAGTTCGTCGCGGACGGGTGCGAACACCCCGAGGGTGTAGGGATTGACGTCGGTGGCGTCGGCCGGGCGAGCGACGGCGATGAGGTCGCCGTTCGCGCCGGGCTGGGAGGAAGTCATGGGTTACTCCGTTTCGGTGGGGTCGAGCTGGGGCGGAGGGGATGAATGCTGTTGCGGTGCCGCGGGATACAGCACCAGCTGGGTGCAGCGGAACAACGCGATCGCGTTGCCCGCGCCGTCGCGGACGGTGGCGTCCCATACTTGGGTGCGGTGTCCGCCGTGGACGAGAGTGGCCGCCGCGGTGACGGTCCCGGACCGCGCGGTGCCGAGGAAGTTGGTCTTGAGTTCGAGTGTGGTGAATCCGGAC
Organism: Nocardia sp. NPDC059764; assembly: GCF_042732555.1. Taxonomy (NCBI): domain Bacteria; kingdom Bacillati; phylum Actinomycetota; class Actinomycetes; order Mycobacteriales; family Nocardiaceae; genus Nocardia; species Nocardia sp. NPDC059764. The sequence continues at coordinate 11,956 of NZ_JBHWHH010000154.1, read as the reverse complement.
GCCGCGGCGGGCAGCGCCAGTCGTGCGCCGACACCACACACCGTGTCGGCCAGGGCCACGACGGTGGCCGCGTGCAAGTAGCCGTTCGGCGCCAACAGCTCCTCACGAACCGTGAGCTCGCCGGTGACGGCGGTGGCGGATGCGTCGACAATGCGCATACCGACCAGGCCGGGAAACCGCCCGTCGAGCATCGCGGTCATTTCCTCGGCGATGGGTCGGCTGGACCCGGTCGGTGTCTTTCGCGGCGTGCCGACCGGCGTGTGACGGTCGATATCCGGTGAACGCATATGCTCAGCCGGCCTGGACGATCTCGGCGCGCAGCTCGCGGCGCTGCAGCTTTCCGACCGGGTTGCGGGGCAGCTGCGCGACCGTGACGAGCCGCTCGGGCAGTTTGAACGAGGCGACGTCCTTGGCGCGCAGGAACTCGACGAGGTCGGCGAGGGTGATGTCGTCGCCGTCGTGGACGACCACGACCGCGCAGCACTTCTCGCCGAGGACGTCATCGGGGTATCCGACGACAGCCACATCGGCGACGGCGGGATGATCGATGAGAATTCCCTCGATCTCGGCCGGGGCGATGTTCATCCCGCCTCGGATGATGATCTCCTTGCTCCGGTCGACGAACTTGAGGTATTCGCCGCTCTGGCCGCACAGCTCGAAGATGTCTCCGCTGCACAGGTATCCGTCCTCGTCGAACGGGCTCGCCGCAGCGGTCCCCTCGAGGTAGCCGGCGAAGATCGTCGGCCCTTTCAACCGGAGCTCACCGCGCCCGCCGATCGCGGTGACCTGCTCACCCGTCGCCGGATCCACCAGCCGTGCCGTGGTGCGATCGGCCACCTCGGTGGCCCAGGTTCTGGCCGCTGAGCCGTAGTTCGGCAGGTACTCCGCACGGATCAGCGGGTCAGGCGTATCGGCCGGAGCGCCGAGCAGGCACACCCCCTCGTTGGAACCGAAGAAGTTGATCACCTCGACACCGAGCGAGTACTGCCAATCGCGCACCACTCCCGGAGGGAGCGGGGCGCCGCCCGACCCCACACGCCGGAGCGCGGACAGGTCGTGCGCGGCCCGCAGGTCCTCTCGCCGCAACAGCATGGTCAGAATCGCCGGCGGCATGCTGGTGTGGGTGACGCGGTAGCGCTGCAGCTGATCGAGATACACCGCCAAGTCCAGCGGATGGTGGTGGACCAGGTGTCCGCCGCCGAGCAACCACGGCAGCAGCGAGGTCGCGAATCCGGCCATGTTGACCATGGGAAACGGGTTGAGCATGACCGAGGCCGTGTCGGTCTCGAGGCCGTCCTGCACCGCTTGCCCGATCGCGATCCAGTCGCCGTGGCATCGGGGGACGCCCTTGGGGGCGGCCTCGGTGCCACTGGTCCAGCAGATCGTGATGCAGTCGTTCACCGATCGAGGCAGGGCCGCGGACAAACGCCGCACTGTTTCGACGGAGTTCTCGGTGGCGGGCGCTGCGTCCAGGGGCACGCCCCGGTCCGACGCCGGCGGGCCGAAGGTGAACACGGTGCGCAGGGACGGGATCTGGCCGATCAGGCCGAGAGCCTCCTGCGACGGCGTCCGGTCACCGAGGCCGTTGACGGTCACGACTGCGACAGCCCGCGCGGATTCGACGATGCGGGTCAGTTCGTACTGTCGGTAGGAGGCCGGCATCGGGGCCGCGACCGCGCCGAGCCGCCACAGCGCGAAATAGGTGGCGGTGAGGGCGGCGGAGTTTGGCATCAGCACCGCCACGACGTCGCCGGGACCGATTCCCGACTCGTGCAGCTTGGCCGCCAGGTCGTCGACGCGTGCGCCGAGTTCCTGCCAGCTGAGCGCCTCCGGCTCGATTCCGCACAGAACGGTCAGGTTCGTCGGATCGGTCACCGCCGGGGCGGTGCCGCGGCCGCGGATCTGATCGTCGAGCAGATCCAGCACGGTCAGTGGCGACCACCAACGGTGTTCGAGATAGTTCTCGACACGATTGTCGGGATGGCACGGGCGTAAACGGTTGGCGGCGTGGCCGTCCGGGATGACGTTCATGGCGTCCTTCGGGCAGTGGGTCGGACAGGTCAGCGGAGTCGGCGGACGACGACGGCGGCGCCGAGACCGAGCGCGGCCGGGATGGTCACCAGGGCGTACTCGCCATCGACGCGAGTAAGCTGATCGAGGGCGTTGACCAGCAGCGAGCCCCCGCTGGCGCCGAGTGGGTGGCCGGTGGCCAGGGATCCACCGAGCGGATTGACCTGGTCCGGATCCAGCCCGAATTCTCGGATCAACATCAGGACCGACGCGGCGAAGGATTCGTTCGCCTCGATCACATCGAGCTCGGCGGCGGTGATCCCCGCGTTGGCCAGGGCTCGTCGCGAGGCGAGGACCGAGGCCGTGAGCAGTGGTGAGCGCACGGCGGTCTGGGCAACGCCCACCACCTGCGCGATCGGTTCGCGGCCGAGGCGATCACGCGCGGCGGAGGATCCGAAGACCGCCAGCGCCGCACCGTCGGCCAGCTGCGGGGCGGTGGCGACGGTGTGCAGCCCGCCCTCGGGACGCCCGGCCGAGGGCAGACGCATCGCCACCCTGCTCCACGACGGATCCTCCCCGTACAAAGGCGCGAGTTCGGCGAGTGATTCGACGGTGATATCCGGTCGAGGCCCCTCGTCGACCTCGAGGAGTGTGGCGGTACCCGAGCGGACCGGGATCACCGACCGGGACCGTGGGGCAGCCGCGGCACGCCGATGTGAGGTCACTGCCCAGTCGTCGAGATCGGTTCGGGTCAAACCGTATTCGACCGCGGTGAGGTCTGCGGAGACCCCGATCGTGACGTAGCCGGTGCGGTCACCGAGCGCCTCGTCATCGACGAAGGCCGGCCGGTCCGAGAGCATCGGGACCCGCGACATCGACTCGACGCCGCCGGCGACGACGACCTCGGCGATGCCGGCGGCCACCTTGGCCGAGGCGGCTTCGATCGCGTCCAGCCCCGAGCAGCACAATCGCGAGACCACCCCGGCGCCGACCTGGTCCGGCCAGCCCGCCCACAGAACGCCGGCGCGAGCGACGTTGCCGCCCTGTTCACCGACGGCCGTGCTGGTGCCGACGATGACGTCGTCGACCGCATCGGCGTCGAGCCCACGTTCCTGAAGCGCGCACAGCAGCTGGGCGAGCAGATCGTGCGCGGGGGTGGCGGCAAGGGTGCCGCCGTGGCGCCGGACACGGGCCTTCGGGGTGCGGACCGCGTCGTAGAGGTACACGTCGGAGGTGAACTGGGGCATCGTCACCGGCCCTCGATCTGGCGGCGGTCCTGGACGATGCGGAATCGCCCGGCGACGAACGACTCGTCGGTGAGAGTCGCGTTTCCGGCCGGGTTGAGGCCGGTGACGTGATAGTCGCTGTAGGCGGCCGCGAACTGCATCGGCATCGACGACACCAGATTCACCGACAAGGAGGCCCCGGCATCGGCGTAGGCGTCGGCCACCGCGTCGGCGACGGCGTCGTCGGTGCAGTACAGATACGAGCTGATCGCGCCATGGTGGCGGACACTCGCGGTCGCGTGCTCCACCGCCGACGCGGTGTCGGCGCAGTCGATGAGATACGCGACGGGACCGAACTGTTCACCGTCGGGAAGTGCCGCGCCCTGCCGCGGGTCGACCCGGATGACCAGCGGGGTCACCGCCCGGGCCTGGGGGTAGTCCGGATGGCCGTAGGGTTCCGGCCTGCGCAGCAGGGTCCCGTCCGCCTCGGCCGCGTCGGCGAGCGCGGTGATCGAGTGCAGGGTCGCGGCGGACTGCAGGGCGCCGCAGACCGCCCCGGCGCGGCGAGGCGCGCCGGCGAGGTCGTCGATGGCCGAGACCAGTGCCGCGATGACCTCGTCACGGCTGACCACGCCCTCGTCGGTGCGCACACCCGCATCCGGGATGTAGATGTTCTGCGGTGTGGTGCACATCTGGCCGCTGAAGAGCGCGAGACCGCCGGCGAGCGTGCGCATCGCCGACGACAGGTCGGCGACGGAGTCGAGGACAACGGTGTTGACACCAGCGGTCTCGGTGAATACCAGGGTGTTCGGGATGTTTCGCTCCAGCCACGACCCGAACGCCGGGCTGCCGGTGAAGTCGACCATGCGCACCTCGGGGCGGGTGGCCAGCTGTCCCGCGATGGGCGCGTCCGCGGTGTCGACGACGAGCTGGACGGCGTCGGCCGGCAGCTGCGCCTCGGCCAATACCTCGCGCAGGATGCCCACCGCCAGCGCGGTTGCCAGCACCGAACGGGGGTGCGGCTTGACCAGAACCGGGTTTCCGGTCGCGAGGTTGGCGAGAATGGCCGGGTAGGCGTTCCAGGCTGGGAACGAGGCGCAGGCGACGACGAGAGCGGTGCCGAGCGGGCGGACCCGGAATCGCTTGCGCAAGCTCACCTCCGACTTGCCGAATCTCTGCTGCCACGTGACCTTTTCGGGTACACGGGTCATCGCCGACCAGGCCATCGCCACCGCTTCCAGGCCGCGGTCGAGCGCGTTGGTGCCGCTGCCGCTGCAGGCCATGGTCAGGCTCTGCCCGGTGGTGTGTGAGGTGACGGCCGCGAACTCCTGGCCACGGCGGTGGATTCGGTGCAATGCCTCGAGGCACACCCCGACCCGCAGGTCGACCCCAGCGTCACGCAGAGCGGTGGCGGCGGCGTTCGCGCCCGCGAGCGCTTCGTCGACCGACGGCGCGCTGTAGCCGACGTTGAGCGCCTTGCCGGTGAACGGTGACACTTCGTCCGCGGTGATCACCGCATCGGTGCCCGACGACAGGGACAGGGTGGCGCCGTCGTAGGAGCCGACGAGGGCGTCGGCCTGCGCGACGTCGGGTGGGGCGATGGGCGCGTACCCGGTCCACGCGGCACGGGTCCGGTTGGCCTCGGCCGCGGCCTGCAGCAGTTCGCGATGGGTTTCGAAGAACATGAACGCTCGTTCCTGTGTGAACAGAATGGTGCGAGATCAGTCAGTCATCGGAGCGGGATGTTCAGGTCCGCAAACCGCCCGAACAACTACTGTTATTGAAGTGAACCAGGACACAGCGCGGATTGTCAACGGTTGCCAAGGATCGGACCGCTCGAGCTCGAGCCGGCCGCAGGAGGAAGGCGCAGGCGCCTAGCGGGGGAGCCCGGTGCCGAACGGAAAGGGCTCGAAGTGCACGGACGTGCGCTCGAGCAGGGCGTCACAGCCGCGGCAGCGTAGCGCCGGGAGCAGCCAGGAGCCGCAGCCGCGGTGGCGGAGCTTCGGACCGAGCGAGAGCGCGTCGGGATGTGCGAGCTGTGTCCACGACAGCAGGAACGCGAAGATCGGGAACATCCCTCGTCCGCGCGGGGTCAACACGTACTCGCGACCGTTGCCGTGGTCGCTGCGGGTGAGTATCTGCACCTCGGACAGCCGTACCAGGCGTTCGGTGAGCGTCGTCGGCGAGATCTTCAGGGCGGACTGGAATTCGTTGAACCGGCGCACCCCCGACAGTGCCAGGCCGGTGACCAGGGCGCTCCAGCGGTCACCGATCGCCTCCATGACCTCGGTGAACTGCAGATCGGCCCGGCTCACCGACGGGGGGGTACGCGTTGATCGCCGACGCCCGCTTCCTGCCGCGAGAACCAGCGATTGCGGGTCCAGCTCCAGCTGCGTGTCCCGCAGGTCGACGGCGCGGTCGCAATGGCGGCACATCAGCTGCGGCGGCCCCCGGTGGCCGCAGTCGATGTGCACCAGCTCCGGTTGCAGTAGCCCTTCGGGGGACCATTCGCGTTGCCAGGCCCACACGCTGGCCAGGATCTCCCACGTCGCAATGCCGAGGTCGGTCAGCAGGTAGTCGTGGCGGTCGCTGCCGCTGGTCTGCGGTCGACGCTCCATCAAGCCCGCCGCCACCAGCGCGTTCAGTCGCGCCGTCAGCATGGCCGGAGGCGCGCCGGTTCGGTCGATCCACTGGCTGAAGCGGCGCACGTGATCGATGAAGACCTCGCGCAGGATGGCGAGGGTCAAGCGGTCACCGAGCAGGTCGATGGTCTGCGCCACCGGGCTCTGAGCTGCGGTGACCCCCGCTTCGGTCACGTCCGACACCTCCCGCCGCCAGCCCGCGACGATCGCGTTCCCCGGGGATCGTTTGTCAGGCCTCCAACACAATAGCGATGCCCTGGCCCACGCCGATGCACGCGGCGGCGACCCCGATTCCACCGCCGAGGCGGCGCAGATGACGCAGGCAGTCGATCACCATCCGGGCCGCCGAGGCGCCGAGTGGGTGCCCCAGCGCGATGGCGCCGCCGAAGGGGTTGACCCGGTCGACCGGGATTGCGGGGAGCTCACGCAGGCACGACAGGACCATTGCCGAGAACGCCTCGTTCAGCTCGAGCACGCGCACGTCGGCGAGTGTGAGGCCCGCCCGGTCGAGGGCCTTGCCGATGGCGGTCACCGGTGCCAGTGCGAACTTGTCGGGCGCCACGCCGACGACAGCCGAGGCCAGTACTCGGCCGAGCGGTTCGACGCCGAGGTCGTCGGCGACCGCCCCGGTGCCCACCAGCGCCGCGACCGCTCCGTCGCTGACGGGAGACGAGTTCCCGGCGGTGATGCTGCCGTCGGCCGAGAAGGCCGGCCGCAGGGCGGCCAGGGTCGCGGCGTCGGTCTCGCGGATCGGTTCGTCGCGGTCGAGGTTCTGGTACGCCATGACGAACCCGTCGTGCACGCCGTCCGCCCAGGCCCGCCTCGCCAGCTCATGGGACCGCAGCGCCCAGTCGTCCTGCTCGGCCCGGCCCACGCCCGACTGCTGCGCCACCAGCTCCGCCGATCTGCCGAGAGTCTCGACCCAGGCCGCGGGGAACCTGGGGTTCGGCATGCGCCAGCCGACGGCGGTAGGGAGCAACTCCATCGACCGGGGCAGAGCGGAGTCCACCGGCGCGAGCACATACGGGGCCCGGCTCATGCTCTCCGAGCCCCCGGCGATCGCGATTTCCGCATCATTCGTCGCGACCTGCCGCAGCGCCGACAACACCGCCTCGGCACCGGAACCACACAGCCTGTTCACCGATACCCCGGGAATCGTGTGTGGAAGGCCCGCGAGCAGCAACGCCATCCGGGCAACGTTGCGGTTGTCCTCGCCCGCTCCGTTGGCATTTCCCCACACGACCTCGTCGATGCGGGCGGGGTCGAGGGCCGGATGCCTGCCCACCAGCTCCGCGATCGGCAGCGCCGCCAGGTCGTCGGCCCTGACCTGGGACAGCGCCCCTCTCGACGCGCCGAACGGTGTCCGGACCGCGTCGATCACCCACGGTGCGCGACGGTCGGCCGGACGGTGGCGGTGGGTCATGCGGGACTCCTTCTCGCTTCAGGCGGCACGGCTCTTGCGGAAACCGCCCCGCCATTATTTACTTCAATAACTGTAGCTGAGTGGAGGGTCTTCCATGTCCATAGCCGAGGTGGTTCGAACCGCGGCCGATCGGTACGGGCCGGCGATCGCGATCCAGGACAGTCGCGGGTCGCGAACGTTCACCGAACTGTCGGATCGGGTGCACGCGCTGGCGCGGGGCTTGCGCGGACTCGGAATCGCGCCGGGCCGCCGGGTCGTGGTCCTGCTCGATAACTCCATGGCCGCCGTCGAGGTCGATCTCGCGCTGGCGCTCGGTGGTTTCGTTCGGGTGTCGCTGAATCCGCGGGTGGGTCGCACGGACTGGGAGCGCATCGTCGCCGACTGCGAACCTGGGGCGCTGATCGTCGACCCGCGCATCGAAGGCGCGGCCGAGTTCGCCGCTCGGACGGACCTGTCGGCCGTGATCACCGCCGGTGAGGCGTCGACCGGGCTCTCGCTCGAGGAATTGGTCGCACGAGGCGCGGGGGACGCGGCGATACCCATCCTGGACCCGAATTCACTGTGCGCGCTGCACTATTCGTCGGGGACCACCGGAATCCCGAAGGGCGCGTGCCGCACCCACGCGAACCGGCTGGCCTCACTGAGCGCGATGCGCGAGCAGGTGCTCGCCGGCACCCTCGACGGCGCCGATCCGGTGGTGTTCCTGCACGCCGGCCCGGTCATTCACACCAGCGGGTTGTTCGTCCTGCCGATCTTGGAAGCCGGGGGGCGGCAGGTGTTGCTCGATCACATCGGCCCAGGAGGCCTGATCGACGCCGTCGAGTCGTATGCCGTGACGCACACAGTGCTGGTACCCACGGTCATCGCCCGACTGCTGGACTTCGACGACGCCCGGCTGTCGGTGATGCGGCGCCTGCGCATGCTCGCCTATGCCGGTGCGCCCATGCCGGCCGAGCACATCCGGCAGGCGTACCACCGCATCACGCCCAACCTCGTGCAGTACTACGGGATGGTCGAGGCGATACCACCGCTGACCGTGCTGACCGCGGCCGACCACCGCCGGGGTGTGCTCGAAGACGACGGCCTGCTCGGCTCGGTGGGCCGATCCTGCCCGGGGGTGGACATCGGTTTCCAGACTCTCGACGCCCCCGTGCCCGAGGGCGACATCGGCGAACTCGTGATCTCCGGCCCCGCGGTCGGTCCCGGCTATCACAACGCGGGTGCACGAACGGATCTGGGCAAAGGCCACATCGACGGGCGGCTGCACTCCGGCGATCTCGGCTACCGCGACCCGGACGGCTACATCCACCTGACCGGCCGCGGAAAGGACATGATCATCACCGGTGGCTACAACGTCTACCCCCGTGAGGTGGAGGAGGCGATCTCCGCGATTCCCGGGGTCGGCGATGTCGTCGTGGTCGGGCTGCCCGACCAGGTGTGGGGGCAGCGCATCGTTGCCGCCTACACCTCGTCCGCGGCGGAGAGCGTGGACGACAGCGTCGTGCTGGCGGAGAGCCGCGGCCGTCTGCCCGACTACAAACGTCCCAAATCCGCCCACCGCGTCGACCATCTCCCGTTGACGCCCTTGGGGAAGGTCGATCGGGCGGCGGCGACCAGGTTGCTCGCAGCCCTCGTCCGGGCTTCGTTGTGAACTCACACAATCACTTTCACCGACCTATCTCGACGGAGAACACGATGACCGATTCGTTCCTGACCACCCTGCGCCTGCCCGTCGTCGCGGCGCCGATGTTCCTGGTGTCCGGCCCGGAACTGGTCGCCGCCGCCTGCACCGCCGGCATCGTCGGGTCCTTCCCGACTCAGAACTGCCGCACCACAACCGACCTCGACGTCTGGATGGGATCGATCACCGATCGTCTTCGTGCGGCCGCCGCCTCGGGCCCGGTCGCCCCCTGGGCGGCCAACGTGATCACGCACAGCAGCAACGCCCGCCTCCAGGACGACCTTCGCCTCATCGCCGAATACAAGCCACCGATCGTCATCACCGCTCTCGGCTCCCCGAGGCCGGTGATGGACGTCGTCAAGGGATACGGCGGCACGGTGATCGCCGACGTCGTGGACCTGCGCTTGGCGCGCAAGGCCGCCGACGCGGGCGTGGACGGGATGGCTTGCGTGTCGGCGGGCGCCGGCGGACACACCGGCCACCTCTCGCCGTTCGCCTTCACCGCCGCCGTACGCGAATACTTCGACGGGGTGGTCATCATCGGCGGTGGCATCAGCGACGGTCACGGTGTGGCGGGCGCGGTCACCGCGGGCGCGGACCTGGTCTACATGGGTACCCGGTTCCTGGCCGCTGAGGAGAGTATGGCGGTGGACGAGTACAAGACCATGGTCGTCGACAGCTGCGCTGACGACCTCGTGATCAGCTCCGCGATCACCGGCACCCCGGCGTCATGGCTCAAGCCCAGCCTCCTGGCCTGCGGGCTCGACCCCGACAACCTGGCGCCGCCCACCGGGGAGAAGAACTACACCGCCGGCACGGCATCGATGAAGCGGTGGAAGGACGTTTGGGCCGCCGGTCAGGGACTCGCCCCCATCCGCGCGATCGAAGCGGTGAGCACGATCGTCGAGGCGATCGAGGAGCAATACATAGCAGCCTTGCGCCGGGCGAGTCGGCTGACCGCATCCGCTGAATTCTGAGTCTCTCCGACTGTCGCCGTCCGCTTGGGCATCGGGCGCGTTTGAACCCGCCCTTGTGCACGAAGGAGCATCACCGCCGTCCTCGATCTCGACGTGATCGAATCGACCGAGGGCCAGGGCCTGGCGTGGTCAGCGAATTCGACATCGACAGCCCCGCCCGCTGTTCGACGTTCGGGAACTTCCGCGGTTGGGCGGGTGTCGGAAGCCTGCCCGCAGGCGGCGCATAAGCTGAGTCCATGGCACGCATCACCGGCTCATGGCTGTCCGGACCGAACGCCGAATCCGGAGACAACCCGCTCGGTGACTACCAGGGCAAGCTACTCGGCCTCCCCGCCTCCGGCCCCGGCGCGCTCGCCCCCTTCACCCGCCGCGTGCTGGCCGTGCTGGTCGACTGGTTCATCTCCATGGGCCTGGCGGCCATCATCGTGCGACCGGACGCGGACAAGATCCTGTCGAAGATGACCATCCCGAAGGGCCAGCAGCCGCCCTCGCATTTCGAGGTCATCACCCAGGCGCTGTCGACGCCGACGCTGCTGGTGTGGTTCGTGCTCGGGATCGTCGCGGTCACACTGTTCGGGTTCACGCCGGGGCAGTACTTCCTGAAGATCAAGGTCAGCCGCGTGGACGCTGACGCGCCGGTCGGTTTCGTCCGGGCGCTGGGCCGCCAGCTCATCCTGCTGTTCGTCATCCCCGCGCTGTTCACCGACAGTGACGGCCGCGGCATGCACGACCGCGCCACCGGCACCGCCCTCGTCTACAGCCGCTGACCCCGCGCGGTCACCCGCGTTCACCAGCTCCGGTCACGGATCCTCTCTCGTCTCCGGTCACAGAATTGTGCTCGGGACGATTCGAACACATCACGCCGCGCCGAGTCGGCGCGGATCAGCCGTGTTACCTGCGATGCTGTTGGTGCAGTGTGTTGCAAGGCGTTGCCAAATGTTCACCGCTGTTTGCTTTCGATCGGTATGGTGGCGGCGATTTGTCCTGATACAGCCACCTGGCCGTCGTCAGGGCGGTAGCTGTTGCTGTGCTGATGGAGGGATCGATGGTCGAGGACTACCGTGCGGCCGCGCGGACCCTGAGCCGGCGGTCCCTGCTCGCGACCACCGGACTGGTTGGTTTGGCTGCGGCGGGCGCGGCCGTCGCAGCCGGTGTGAACGCCGCCACCGAAGCCGACGGCGTCCAGCGCACCCAGCACGCCGAGGACATCGGCCAGACGGCCATGGGCGTCACCCCGATCATCAGCACCGAACGCGTCTACTCGAAGGCCCGCCGCTGCGAGGTCGACCTGGTCACGATCCTGCCGCCCGGCGTCCCCGCCGAGAACATCCCTATATCTCTGCTGTTGCACGGCCTGCACGGCACCGCCCGGAACGCCGCCGTCGGCAATATCGCCGACCTGCTGGCCGCCGCTGTCGCCACCCGTCTCACCCCGGCCTTCGGTTTCGTCGCCCTCGACGGCGGCGACAACTACTGGCACGACCACGGCACCGGCGACGACCCGATGGCCATGCTGCTCGACGAGGTCCCCGGCTGGCTCGCCCAGCGGCGCCTCGCCGGCAAGGACGGACAGCCCTTCGCCTGCACCGGAACCTCCATGGGCGGCTTCGGCGCTCTGGTCTACGCGCGTCGCCGCGCCGAGCAGAACCGCCCGCTGAACGCGGTAGCCACCATGTCGCCGGGTCTGCTCACCTCATGGACCGAAATGGCCAAACGGAACGCCTTCACCAATGCCGACCAGTGGGCGGCCCTCGACCCGCTACGCAACCTCGACAAGCTCGGCCCGGCCCCCGTCGGCCTGTGGTGCGGCGATCGCGATCGCTTCATCGAGGGCTGCCGCCGCTTCATCGCCGCCGCCCGCCCCGAGGTGGGCCTGGTGACCCCGGGCACGCACACCGAGGAGTACTGGCGGACGGTCACGCCCGACGTGATCGGCTTCCTCTCCCGTCACGTGCGCTGACCACACCCACGAACAAAACGAAGGCCCGCATCCGGAC
>NZ_JBHWHH010000153.1:0-17243 GCF_042732555.1 Nocardia sp. NPDC059764 | reverse complement strand
CACCCGTTGAGGACGCCCTTCACATTGACGTCGACCACGCGGTGCTGGCGCTCCACGGCGATCTCGCCGAACGCCCCCGACACCAGGATGCCCGCGTTGTTGACCAGTAGATCGAGACGACCGGTCGCCCCGGCGAATTCCTTCAGCGCCCGGTCCCAGCCCGCCGCGTCGGTGACGTCGAACGCGCCGGTGATCGTGCGCCCGCCGATCTCCGCGGCGGTGCGGGCCACGGCGTCGGCGTCGATGTCATAGAGACCGACCGTCCAGCCCTCTCGCGCGAAGCGGGCGGCGATGGCGCGGCCGATCCCGGCGGCCGCGCCGGTGACCAGGACGGCGGGGCGGGAAGCGCTGTCGGGCTGGGACATCGGAGCCTCTCGGATCGCGGGATCGGGGCCGCCGCCGGTGCTCGCGGTCAGGCCGCGCTGCGGCCGAGGCGACCCGGATCGATCATCGCACGATGGAACTCGGCCGCGTCGCGGGCGGCGTCACGGCCGTCCGCGAGCAGATCCGCGCCCAGGTGGATGAGGGTGTGCGGCGCGCTGGGCCGGATCTGCAGGCGTAGTGACACCCCCGCGGCCTCGGCCCGGCGCGCCACCGCGAGCGCGTCGGTCAGCAGCATCTCCCGGGACCCGACCTGCAGGAAGATCGGTGGCAGACCGGTGAAGTCGTGATTCACCACCGACCACGCCGGATCCAGCTCCCCGTCCACCGCTATACCGCGGCGCACCACCATGTCCGGCCCGAGCGCGGGCAACACCGCGTCGTCGCGGCTGTTCGGGTGCGCGAGGCGGGCGGTGGAGTCGAAATCGGCCCACGGCGAGGTGACCGACAGCGCCACCGGCAACGGCAGCTCTCGCTCACGCAGCGTGAGCGCCAGCCGCAACGCCAGCCCGCCGCCAGCCGAATCGCCGGCCACGATGATCTTCTCCGGCGGGAAGCCCTCGTCGAGCAGGTGCCGGTACGCGGTGAGCGCGTCGGCGAGGCTCTCGTTGGGGTGCGCGTCGGGCAGCTGGCGGTAGTCCACGGTCAGCACCGGCAGCTCGCTCAGCGCGGCCAGGCGCGCGGTGTGGCGGCGGTAGCTGTGCAGGCCGCCCGCGATGAACGCGCCGCCGTGCAGGTAGAGGATGGCGGCGTCGCGGTCCACGCGCGGATCGGGAACCGGTGTGCTCCACAGCCATTCGGCCTCGAAGTGCTCGAAGCGCAGGGTCTCGCGGCGGGTGCCGCGCGGGGTGCCCATGACGCGGGCGGGCTGCTCGGACAACCGGGTCACCCGGAAGATCAGGTTGGCCGGACGCGGTCCCAGGTCGGCGACCCAGGCCCCGGCGCGCAGGAACTGCTGCAGCGTGGTGCGCAGGACGGGGTGTACGAGCCGGGTCCCGATGCGGGCCGGGGGGATCGTCTCCACGATCACCGAGGACGCGGGGCTCACCGCGGATGCGGGATCCCCGCCCGTGGGCACGGGGTATGAGGGCTGCGGCGTGGTCGCCACGGGCACTCCTGTCCGCGCCACGGCAGGAGGCGCTGAAGAGACAACGATGTCGGTTCGGCTGAAGGCCGTTGACCATCTTGACCGCTGAAACGCGGATTGTCATGTCCGAGAACGAAATTCCCACGTAATCGGGGGTGTGTCCCGGCGCCTGCGCCACCCCCCGTTGAATTATGCAGGTAAATGCCTGCATAATTTGAGCCGTGCAATCCGAACCCGACATGGACACGGTTTTCAAGGCTCTGGCCGACGCCACTCGGCGGCAGCTGCTCGACCGGCTGCGTGAGCACAACGGTCAGACGCTGCGGGAACTGTGCGAACGGGTCGCGATGGCCCGGCAATCGGTGACCCAGCACCTCGACATTCTCGAGCGGGCGGGGCTGGTCACCGTGCTGCGCCGCGGCCGCGAACGGGTGCACTACATCAATCCGACCCCGATTCACGACATCGAACAGCGCTGGATCTCCGTTTTCGACCGCCCCCGGCTGGATGTCCTGCGCGCCATCAAGAACCAGGCAGAGGAGTACGCGATGACCACCACCGTGCCGAACTACGTCTACGTCACCTATATCCGCGCCAGCGCCGAGCAGGTGTGGAAGGCCCTGACCGATGCCGACCTGACCGCCCAGTACTGGGGGCACGCCAATGTGTCGGACTGGCAGGAGGGTTCGCGCTGGGAGCACCGCCGCGTCGACGGCTCCGGCAAGCTCGACGTCGTCGGCACCGTACTCGAGGCCGACCAGCCCACCCGCCTGGTCGTCACATTCGAGGACTCGCCGCAGGAGGAGCGCTCGCCGTCGGTAGTGACGTTCCTGATCGAGCCGCACCAGGATATCGTCCGGCTCACCGTCACCCACGAGAATCTGCCGAACGAGGAAATGCTACAAGGCATTTCGAGCGGCTGGCCCGCCGTGCTGGCCAACCTCAAGTCACTGCTGGAGACCGGTGCGGTGCTGCCGCAGACCCCCTGGGAGATGGAACAGGCGGCACACGCCTGATCCATCCACCCGTTCCGCTGCTTAGCGCGGGGCCATGCGGATCGCGCCGTCGAGGCGGATGACCTCACCGTTGAGCATCGGGTTCTCCACGATGTGGCGGACCAGCGCGGCGTACTCGGCCGGGTCGCCCAGGCGCGAGGGGTGCGGCACCTGCGCGCCGAGCGCGTCGATGGCCTGCTGCGGCAGGGTCGCGAACAGCGGGGTGTGGAACAGACCCGGCGCGATGGTCATGACGCGGATCTTGTACGAGGCCAGGTCGCGGGCGACCGGCAGGGTCAGGCCGACGATGCCGCCCTTGGAGGCGGAGTAGGCGGCCTGGCCGATCTGGCCGTCGTACGCCGCGACCGAGGCGGTGTTGACGATGACGCCGCGCTCGCCGTCGGCCTCCTCGACCGCGGACATGCGCTCGGCGGCCAGGCGGATCACGTTGAACGTGCCGATCAGGTTAACGTTGATGATCTTGGAGAACGCCTCCAGCGGGAACGCGCCCTGCTTGCCGACCGTCTTGACGGCATTGCCGATTCCCGCGCAGTTCACCGCGATTCGCAGGGTGCCGAGCGCCTGAGCGGCATCCAGCGCGGCGCTCACGTCCGCCTCGCTGGTGACGTCGCCGGGGGAGAACACCGCGCGCTCACCGAGTTCCTCGGCGAAAGCCTTGCCGTCGGACGAGGGAAGGTCGAGGATGACGACCTTCGCGCCGGCCGAGTGCAGTTCCCGCACGGTGGCCATGCCCAGTCCCGACGCGCCGCCGGTCACAACCGCGACGATATCTGCTGTCTTCACAAATCCTCCAAAATTCTTGGTCTTGTTAATGTAGATTCCGCTCGGATCGCAGGGAAGACCGCCCCGTCGGCGTGGCGTTCACGAGACCGTACGAACCCTGCTACTCGCGCGCACGCGCGGATTGAACGGAGTGTCGTCCGGCGCGTCGAGTCGTTGGAATCCTGTTCATGCGAGAGAATTTCCGATCGGGACCGTTCGGACGCGGAGCCGGTGGCGACGTGGTACCGGCGGACTCACCCGGTACCACCGATCACCGACGACAACACACCGTCAGCCACGACCGACCGCCGAGAGGGTCAGACGATGCCGAGCGACGTGCCCGCAGCGGGAATGTTGAAGTCGTACAAAAAACAGTCGCGCTGGTACCCGGCCCTCGACCCGGCCACCCCCGAACCGCCCGGTCGCGACGCGGCCCCCGAGACGCCCGCCTTCGACGAGAGCGCTGGCCCGGCCCGCTTCCCGCACTACATTCACGACACCGAGCCCGAGGTCGAACTGCCGCCGGTTCCCGAATCGGTGCTGCGGCACAATCGCTTCGACGGCACCTGGTCGGACTGGATGACCGAGACCGGCCAGACCGCCCCCTACACGCCGCCGCGCTACCGCGGCACCACCGTGATCGAATTCCCCACGGACAGTGGTGGACCCGCCATCCCGGCCATCGACACCACCGCGCAGTGGCGCGAGACCTTCGAGACCCCCGAACCCGCACTCGCCCAACGACTCCCGGATCGGCGGCTGCTCACGCTCGTCTTCCTGATCGTTGCCATTGTTTTGCTGGCCATCGTCGGCGCGGTTGCCCTGTATGTGCTGAATTCCCATGGCGGCGCGGCGCAATCCCTCGGCGAACCCGCCGCCGGAGCCGGTTCTCACCCGATCGCGGTCGCGGCGGCGTACAACGAGATGACGGCCCCCGCGATCATCGGCGACCATGGAACCACCGCGGGCGTTCCGGCCGGATAAGAAGAGAGCGGAGACAATGGATCAGGACTGGAGCCGCTGGCTCGACGAGGTGCCCGAAGCGGGCGAATCGTCGGGTCGTGCCGCGCGTTCCAAGACTCCGGTGGTGCGCTTGCGCAAGCGCCGTGGCGATTCCGGCGAGTCCGGACCCGCCCCGCGCCCTATTCTGGTGGTGGGAGGCTGTGGTGGTGCCGGGACGACGACCACCGCGCTGGGCATCGCGGGGGAGCTGGGCGCCGCCGGTGACCGAACCGTGGCCGTGGACGGCACTTTCGCGGGCAGCGATCTGGCGCTGCGGGGTGCTGATGAGCACTTGAGCCCGATCAGCCTGCAGGACTGGCTCTACGGCCGCGGCGACGACGAGCCCGCGCCGCTCGAGGAGTGCCTCTCGCGGGCCACATCCGGAATCGGGCTGCTGTGGCGCGATCCCGCGCCGCTGCGCCGCCGCGCCACCTACCTGACAGTCGCCCGCGCCTTCGGGGAGTCCGGGTACACCCCGGTTTACGACGGCGGCAACCCGATCGCCGGCCGGCACCTGCGCCCGCTGCTCGAGGACGCCGATATCGCACTGGTGCTGGCGATTCCGGCGCGCGTGGACGCCGCCAACCGGCTGCGCGTCACCCTGGAGTGGCTCGACGACCAATTCGGCGGGCAGGGCGAGGGCCCCGGCGACGGAATTGTCGGTGACACCACGATCGTCGTCTCACATCAGTTGCCCGGCAGCGATTCTCGAATCGCTGAACATTTGCGCGAGCATCTGGACGGTTGGGTGAACGAGATCGTCGAGATACCCTATGACGCACACCTCGCGCGGGGCGAGCTGGTGCGGCACAGCGAGCTGGCCGCCGAGACACGCCGCGCGTATCGCCGCCTGCTTGCTGGAGTGGCATCATGACCGCAGCCATGAAGGAACGCCGATCCGCCGACCGGAACATCGATTCAGGGGCCGCTCTCGCGGCCGGTGTGGTGCCACCACCGGAAGCCCGCCGCGCACCCCTGTGGGACCGGCCCGTACCCGGTGGCGGCCGGGCGCCGCTGGTCTGGCTGCTCGGCGTGCACGGTGGCGCGGGCGCTACCACCCTCGCGCATGTGCTTGCGCCGGCGGCGGATTCGTACCGGCGCTGGCCCGGCGTCTTCGAACGGGAGTCCCCGTTCGTGGTGCTGGTGGCCCGCGAGACCATCGCCGGGCTCACCCGTGCCCACGACCTGCTGCGCCAGCATCACGCCGGACTGGCCGGTCCGTGTGAGGTGCTCGGGCTGATCACCGTGGCCGCGCGTCCGGGCCGGATGCCCGCCGAGATCCGCCGCTACCGCGACGTGGTCGGTTCGCTGGCCGGTCAGGTGTGGCAGCTGCCCTGGCACGAGGAGTGGACACTGGTCGAAGCCGACCAGTTGCCGGTCTGGTCGCCCGGCGACCCGCCGCCGGTGCAGCGCAAGCGCAAACCCGATCCGTTGGAAGAGGTTACGCAGGCGGTGCGGGATCTGGGCGCGGGCATCGTGGCCGCCGCCCAGGACGCGCTCGACTCCCCCCGCGACGTATTCGCGGACTGGGGGGAGTGATCATGAACACCCTTGGATTGCATTGTGCTGGAAAGATTTCCGAAGTAGGCACCGCCTCCGGTTGGACGGCGGGGCCGGTGATCGGCGAGATTGTTACTAGCAGTTCGCTTTTGGAGAAGGACAGACAATGAGCATGCTCCTCGCCGTACATGACGCGTACGGTCAGATCCTCGCCCAGGTCGGTAATCCGACCCCCGAGGCGCCGCCCGCGTCGGACAAGTTGCTGAAACTGGTTCGGTACTTCACCTGGTTCGTACTGTTGTCGGGAATCCTGGGCATCACCTACGCCGGTGGCCGGTTCGCCTGGGAAAAGTGGACGGGAGGCGGTTTGGAGTCCCCGAAGATGGTAGCCGGCGCGATGATCGGAGGCATCGTCGCGACCAGCGCGGGCACGATCATGAACGCAGTGATCACCTAATGCCCGCCGCGCTGGTGCCGCAGGCCCTGCACGCCGCGCTCTCCACCCGCGCGGACGCGGTGGCCGTTCTGGCCTACAAACAGATGCCGGCCGATGTGCTCCGGCCGATGATGCAGCTCATCGACTGGCTGCTGTGGTGCGTCCTGCTGTTCTGCCTGGCCTGGATGATCCTGGCCGCGGGCCGGCTGTGGTACGCGTTCCGCGGCGACCTGGCGGCCAACGAGGCGACGCACGGGGTGGTGATGAGCCTGCTGGGCGCGATCATGGCGACCTCGGCCAGCGGCATCGCGCTGGCCCTGCTGCCGACCTGAGGGGCCGGTCAGCTGAATTGACCACCCGCACTCATGCTCTTGTAAACGACACCGTGGAGGCATTGCGATGAGCGAGAAGGAGTCGCCCGAGCGCGACGGCGTCTCGTTCGGCGTGATCGCCTCGGCCGCCCTGGTGGCGGTCATCCTGATCGCCGGCCTGGTGGTCTACTTCGGGCACGGTGACGCCAAGCCCAGCGCCAAACCCGACCCCGGCGCTACGCCGGCGACCTCGGACACCGGCGCCACCGGATTCGCCTCGCCCGAGGTGGATCTGTTCGGCCGTCGCATCGACATCCCCAACAACACGGCGGGCCAGCCCCTGCCGCAGGAACCCGGCAAGCAGCGCAAGGCCACCGACACCGACTGGCTGACCGCGGCCCCGCTGGGCATCACCGACCCGCACGGCTGGCAGCGGGTGTACGGGGCGTCGGTCCCCTTCTCCACGTCCGACGGCCCGGCTCGCCTGGAAAACGGCCTGGCCGTGGGGTATTCGCACACGCCACAGGGCGCGGCCCTGGCGGCGGCGCAGATCACCTACCGGCTCAACGCCCGGCCCGCGGACCGGGAGCTGTACGTGCGGCAGGTTCGTGTGCCCGCCGAACAGCTCACCGCCTACGACCAGGCGCTGGCCGATCAGCGGCTGCCGAAACAGCAGCCCGAGAAGGTGACCCGCTACCTGGTCGCCCCCGACGGCTTCCAGGTCGAGAACTACGCCGACGACATGGCCATCGTGCGGCTCGCCGCGCGCGGGCCCGTCGTCGACAGCCGGCAGTTGTGGGCGGCGGTGCGCCTGATCATGGTCTGGGACGCCGGCGACTGGCGGCTCAAACCCTCCACGTCGCGGACTTCGCAGACCGAGTACGTGGATTCGCTGGCGGGGTGGACCCGTTGGTGACGACAACAGCTCCACAGGTGACAACAGAAGAGATGGCATCGCGACCCATCGAGAGGTGGACCACATGCTGAGGCGGCTAGTCACGATTCTCGCGGTCGTATTCACCGTCATGATCGCGACCCCG
Source organism: Nocardia sp. NPDC059764 (assembly GCF_042732555.1). NCBI lineage: Bacteria > Bacillati > Actinomycetota > Actinomycetes > Mycobacteriales > Nocardiaceae > Nocardia > Nocardia sp. NPDC059764. Next base: position 9,708 of record NZ_JBHWHH010000153.1, on the reverse strand, counting down.
ACGGTGGCCTACGGCCAGACCTACGGTTTCGACCAGGCCTGCAACGAATTACACGACTCCCTCGACGGACTGGGAGTGCCCGGCATCTCGCTCGGCGACGCGGCCTCGGCCGCGTGCAAGGCCGGCAATGTCGCCACCCACCCGAACGAGGTGGCCAACACCGTGCGCGACAAGGCGTGGGACTCCACCTTCGGCAAGGTCGTGGACTCGCTGATGAGCGGTCTCGGTGAGGCACTGATCCTGGCGCTCACGTTCTGGATGAAGATCCCGAACGAGAGAGTCAGCGACGCCGGAACACTTTTCACGAAGATCAACGACTACACCTATCAAGTCCAGATCCTGTTCCTGATGACCTCGGTGATACTCACCGGCCTGAAACTGGCGCGAGCCAGACGCGGGGCCGCGGTCGACCAGGCCACGGACTCGTTCTGGATGTTCGCCCGGGTGGTGTTCAGCTCCTGGATGCTGGGCGCGGTGATCGTGGCCGCCACCCAGGCCTCGGACAAGTTCTCCGAGTGGGTGATCAACGACTCCACCAACGGCAATGCCAAGAACCTGGCCGAGCTGATGGTGAAAACCTCCAAGCTGCAGGCGTTCTCGCCGGGTCTGGTGCTGATCATCGCCATCGTCGGCCTGCTCGGGGCGCTCGCGCAGATCGTGCTGGCCATCGTGCGCCAGGGCATGCTGGTGGTCGCGGCGGGCGTGCTGCCGCTGGCCGCCGCGGGTTCGGGCACCGGCATCGGAATGTCGTCCTACAACAAGCTGATTCGCTGGATCATCGCGTTCATGCTGTACAAGCCGGTCGCCGCGATCGTCTACATGATCGCCTTCACCACCGCGGGCGTCACCGACGACCGCACCGGAACCGCGAACCTGCCCGACGCCGACGAGGCCCAGCGCATGCTGGTCGCCATCGTGCTGCTGGGCACCGTGGCGTTCGTGCTGCCCGCGCTCATGCGTCTGGCGACCGCGGGTGAGGTGGCCATCGTCGGTTCCGGCGGTTCGGGTCTGGCCGCCACCACCGGCACCCTGGTCGGTATCGCGGCGCTCGGCGCGGTCGGTTCGCGCGCGGTGGCCCCCCGCGGGGTCGCCGGTCCGGGCGCGGCCGGATATGTCGGCGGCGGCCGGGGCGGACGGCCCCGGCCCGGTCCCGGCGGCGGCCCGGGTGGCGGCGGCGCGCCGCGCCCGACTCCGCCGCCGCGCCCCGCCGGTGGCGGCGCGGCCGCGAGTCCTGCGGCCCAAGGGGGCGGCGGCGCAGTACCGTCAGGCGCGTCCGCGGTGGCGAGCCGGGTCGCGCAGGCCCGGGCGGCGACCGCCTCGCTGGGCAAGGCCGAATCGACCGCGGGCGACGTCGCCGGTGACCGCTGGGCCAACCGCGCACCCGACCTCGGCAGGAGCACCATCCCGCGATGACGATGACCGACACCTACGAGCGGCGCTCGTACGGACTGTGGCAGAAGCCCCGCAGCGCAGGCCTTTTCGGCCTGCGCTGGGGCGAGACCGTGGTCGGATTCGCCGTCGTCATCACCGCGCTGCTGACGGCGCTGGTGGCTGGTCCGCAACCGGCCGCCGTGGTGGCGGGCATCGGCACGGTCGTGATGGTTCCACTGGTGTGGCGGACGGGGGGCCGCTCCGGCTACGAGAACGGATTGATGATGTTCCATTGGTTGCGCGGCCGGTCCAAGGGCGAGCACGTGTACCGGGGCGGGCGCTTCTCGCGGATCCCCGGCGGCGTCACCCGGCTGCCCGGGCTGATGGCCCCGTCGCGCCTGTACGAGGGCATCGACGCGGGCGGCTACAGCTTCGGCATGATCCACCTACCGCAGTTCGCCCAGTACACGGTCGTGCTGCGGGCCTGGCCGCAGGGCCACGAGGCCGTCGACCAGCCGGTCATCGACCGCTGGGTCGGCGCGTGGGGCACCTTCCTGGCCTCGCTCGGCCAGACCTCCGACATCGTGGCGGTGGTCCCGGTCATCGACACCGTGCCCGAGACCGGAAATCGTTTGCTCACCGAGGTTTCCGCCATCACCCGGCCCGAGGCGCCCGATCTGGCCCAGCAGGTCATGTACGAGCTGGCCACCGAACTGCCGCAGGAACGGGTGCAGCTGCTGCCGCGCGTGGCCATCACCTTCAAGGCGACCACCGCCGAGCGGCGCAAGAACCCGGCGGAGGAGGCGGTCGAGATCGGCCGCCGCCTGCCGGGAATCTGCGCGGCGCTGGCCGAGGCGGGCGTGCGCTGCCAGCCCATGGCCGCCGACGACATCATCTCCTTCATCCGCCGCAGCTACGACCCGGCCGCGCAGGCCGACCTCGAGGTGGCGGCGGGCGAACCCGGTGGGCACGGCCTGGATTGGGCCGACGCCGGACCGGTGTCGCACGAGGAGCGCTGGGACCACTTCATCCACGACGGCGGCCGCTCGGTCACCTGGGAGATGGACACCGCCCCCGAGGGCGCGGTCGACGAACGCGTGCTGCAGCGGCTGCTCGCGCCGAATCCGGAGGTGCCGCGCAAGCGCATCACCATCGTCTACCGCCCGCACTCGGCCGGTGACGCCGCCCAGATCGTGGACGACGACTACAAGAACGCCCTCGTCGCACAGCAATCCGAGCGCGGCGTGGTGTCCGCGGCGGCCACCCTGCGCGTCGGCGCCACCCAGCAGGCCCGCGAGGAGCAGGCCCGTGGCCACGGCGTCACCCGCTTCGGCGCGCTGGTCACCATCACCGAACCGCTGCGCGGCGACCTGCCCCGCATCGAGTCGATCACCCGGGACCTGTCCACCCAGGCCCGCCTGAAGATCCGCCGCTGCTACCGCTATCAGGCCGCGGCCTTCGCGGCCTCCCTCGGCTGCGGGGTGATCCTCCCCGAACACGCCACCATCCCGAAAGCACTCGCGGGGTAGCCCACCATGTCACGTGACCTCGACCCGCCCGTCCGCGAACGCGACGCCGCGCCGCCCCCTGCGCGCCGCGGTTCGCGGCGGGAGCAGGCCCCCGTCGAACCCTACGACGACGCGGACCCCCAGCCGCCCATCGGCTCCCGCGTCATGCGCGACGAGCACCGCCCCCGCCGCGGCACCCTTCCGGACCGCCGCATGCTCCGCCGCGACACCCCGATCGACTATTCGGCGGAGTTCGCGGACAACGCCGCGCAGTCCGGTGCCGGCGGAGGCGAGGTGCGCCGCGCCGACAGCGGAGCCTGGGACAACGCGGCTCTCGGTGCGCGACAGGACGATCCGGTCCCGGGCGCGGAGCAGGGAGCCGCGGGCCAGGGACACGGGCAGCCGGAGACCCACTCGACCAGCGGTCAGGCTTCGCTCGATCGTGCCGAATCGGTCATTCCCACACCCGGACTCGGCGATCGGTCCGGGGAACCGGGCGCTTCGGCGGACCGCGGCCAGTTCGAGTCGGCCGGAGTGCGCGTGGAAGCCGGTGGGCCGGGCCCGGTGGAATCCCGGGCGGCAACGGCAACCCGTGGCACGCAGGAGGTTTCCGGGGCGATCGAACCGACCGGTCGTGACGACATCGCCGGGGAGCGGAGCGGTACGTCGCCGAAGCGGCGGCTTCCGGCCCTTCCCGCCCTCGAACCCGGTGGCGAGAAGACCGATTCGACTGCGGCTCTCGGTGACAGCCGCGCGTCCGAGCCGTCGGCGGGTGGCGCTGTGTCCCGTGGGCGCGAGCTCGCGGTGCGCGGTGCGACGGACCCGGGAGCAGCGGTGCGCGACGGCGTCGGCTCCGGGGACGTGGCCGCGGAGCGCGGGCGGGCGCGCGGGCCGGAACGGACCGAGGGGGATCGCATGGACCGCAAGCGGACTCGTGACGTGGAACCTGGTGGCGACACGGCGCGCCGCGCGGAGACCGGCGAGCGCCAACGCCGCGACCGCCCCGCTGACGATGATCCCCGCCGCACCCGGCGTGGTACCGAGAGCGGCGACGGGCGTGACCGCCGGAGCGCCGAGAACGACTCCGCGCGTGGCCGGCGTGACGGCGACAGCCGTACCGGTCGTGAACGGCGTGACGGCGAGGGCCACACCGGACGTGAACGGCGCGGCGTGGATGGTGAACTCGGGCGTGAACGTCGACGCGCCGACGGAGATCCAGGGCGTGACCGCCGCGGCGCCGACGGCCATCGCGGTGCTGACGGTGATCCAGGGCGTGACCGCCGCGGCGCGGACAGCCGCCGTGGCACTGACAGCCGCCGCGGCGCGGGCGGCCATCCAGGCGCTGACGGTCACCGGCGTGGCGAAGGTGACCTCCCACAGGAGCGGCGTGGCACCGGCGAGCGGGACGCGCGGCGCGGTGACGGCGAGCGGGATGCGCGGCGCGGCAGCGGTTCCGAAGGGCGTGGCCGAGCCACCGACGCGGATCGCGTGCATCTGGGTGGTCGCACCGGAACGCCCGGGCGGGCGCGATCGGCGCGGCCCGAGAGCGAGTCGGGGGAGCGGTCGGCGCGCAACCGGCCCACGCGTAGTGGACGCCCCGAGCGGTCCACCGCGGAGGAGCGCGGGCGCGGCGGACTCCGGAAGGACAAGCGGGACAAGGACCTCGATCAGGCCGAGCGGGAGGCGGCGGCCAAGCGGGCCGCGGCGCGCAAGGCGGCGGCCAAGAAGACGCAGTCCGGTCCGAAGCTGCTCGACGACGCCCAGCGGGCCAAGCTGGAGGTGACCGCGCGGGAGGGCAATGGGATCAAGGCGGCCTGGGCCACCTTCCGGTTGCACACCGACGACCTGCGGCGGCGCAACTTCGCGGCGCGGGCCGAGCGCATCGAGTACGGCAGCTTCGACGAATTCGACCGGACCACCGCGCAACTCACCGACCGCGGCTATATCGGCGCGGGCGGCGGGCGGATGAACGTGGTCGGCCGTCCGGTCGAGTACCGCGCCACCACCGCGCAGGTCGCGGGCCTGTGGCCGTGGTCGGTCGGCGCGGGCGCGCCGCTCATCGGCACCCCGCTGGGTTCGCACCTGCACACCGGCGCGCCGGTCTGCTTCGACCCGATGAACTGGTTCATGCGCGGCAGCTTCATCACCGCGCCGAGCCTGTTCGTGCTGGGCCTCAATGGTTTCGGCAAGTCCTCGCTGGTGCGCCGGATCGTGCTGGGCGGTGTCGCGCAGGGCATCACGCCGCTGGTGCTGGCCGATGTCAAGCCCGACTACCGCAAGCTGGTGGAGCTGGTCGGCGGCCAGGTCATCGACCTGGGCTACGGCCACGGCAAACTGAATCCGCTCGCCGCCGGTGTGCTGGGCTCGATCGTGCCTCTGCTGCACGAGTCCCCGGAACTGCAGACCCAGGTGGTGCAGGAGATGCGGGCGCGCCAGGTCAGCCTGGTCGCCGGTCTGGTGGAGCTGGTGCGCGGCGAGCGGGTGCGCGACTTCGAGGAGACCCTGATCTCCACGAGCCTGCGCATTCTCTACCGCGAAGGCAGCGGCTTCACCCCGGAGAACCCGCCGATCATGGAGGACCTGCTCGACGTGGTGGTCGCCGGCGGTGACGAACTGCGCCTGGACGCGGGCGCCGACGACGAGGAGGAGTACGCCGAGGCGATCAAGGAGTTGCGCCGCTCGCTGCGCGCGCTGACCCAGGGCCCGTTCGGCGCGATCTTCAACGGCCGCACCACGACTCCCATCGACACCACCGCGACCGCGGTCTGCATCGACGTCTCCCACATCCCCACCGGCGACAAGAAGCTCAAGGCCGCCGTCATGCTGGCCTGCTGGGCCGACGGATTCGCGTCCGTGGAGGCGGCGCACGTGCTGGCCGACGCCGACCTGGGCCCGCAACGCTACTTCCAGGTCGTGATGGACGAGCTGTGGCAGGTGCTGGGCCTGGGCGACTTCATGGTCGACCGCGTCGACGAGCTCACCCGTCTGCAGCGCGGCATCGCCACCTCGCTGATCATGATCAGCCACACCATCAAGGACCTGCAGGCGCTGGGTTCCGAGGCCGCCATCGCCAAGGCGCTCGGCTTCCTGGAACGCGCGCGCGCCAAGATCTTCGGCGCGCTGCCGGCCGAGGAAATCGCACGTCTGGATTCCATTGTGCCGTTCACCTCCGCCGAGGAGGACATGGTGACCAGCTGGTCCGCGCCGCAGGCGCTCACCGGTGAGGCGCTCAAACCGGGCCAGCAGCGTCCGCCCGCGCCCGGCACCGGCAAGTTCCTGCTCAAGATCGGCGAGGACCGCCGCCCCGGCATCCCGTTCCACATGGAGTTCACCATCTCCGAGCGGGAGAGCGGAATCCACGACACCAACCAGCGTTTCAGCGAATTCACCGAGACCACCGCCACCCGCGGCGCGGGCACGGAGTCCGGCTCGGACGAGGGGAGCGTCGCATGATGCCGCACCGGTCGTATCGAAGAGTGTCGCCGGAGGTCCGGCAGGCCGCCGTCGAACAGGTCATCGCGCTGACCGGCAAGCTGCGCTCGGAATCCGAGGCGTGCCGGGTGGTGGCCGAACAGATCGGCGTGCACACCAATTCGGTGCGCAACTGGGTGCGGGCCGCCGAGACCCCCGGCCTCGAGCGGATGGACGCGGTCGCCTTGCGCCGCAAGGTGGCGCTGCTGCAACAACAGCTGGCCGCGGCCGCGGAGATGAATCGCTCGCTGGTGGAAACCCTCCACGATGCCAAGCGCGGCACATGAGCCGCTGCCGTGACGAAGACCCGAACGGCCGCAACGGGGCTGGACACGCCGAGCACCGAAACCGGCTGGTATGGCGCGCGCGCCGCACCCGGAGACTAGCCTGGAAGAGTGGTCCGATTGGGGTGGTGATGCTGGTGGTGAGCGTCACGATGCTGGCCACCGCCTGTTCCGGCGGCGGCTCGAACGGCGGCGGCTCGAATCCGCCTGCCGGGCAAGCACCCACGACCACCACGCGGTTGCTGGAGGTCGCGCCCGCGCCCGACCCCACCACCCCCGACGGGGTCGCGGTGGCGGCGCTGCAGCAGATCTACACCTGGAACCCGGCCACCGAATCCGAGGGCGACGCATTGCGCCGCGCCCGGAAATGGCTGGGCCCCACCCTGATCCGCACCCTGGACAGCCCGTCCACCGCCGTGGACACACCGCGCCCGACGCTGCGGTGGGCCGAATGGGCCAAGGAGAACGCGCACGTCGAGGCGTTCGCGTTCGCCTCCGGCGAGAAGGCGCCCGCGGGCGCCGACCCGAACCGGCAGCAGTACAAGATCGGTATCGAGCAGACGGTCGTCCACCCGGACGGCAGGCGGGAAAAGCTACCCCCGGCCACGGTCGTCGCCACCGTCGTGCGTGGCCCCGGCGGTAGCTGGTTGCTGGACGAATTCCGTTGAGCGGCAACGACTCACAGGTCATCCCAGGAGGATAGAGATGGCGAAGACACCGGTGCAGGACCCGGCCGATCCGGGTCCAGACCGCACCCTGCACCTCGTGTACGCGGGTTTCTATATCTTCGGAACCCTGTGGCTGGCAGTTCAACTGGGCAATCTGCTCAGCTCTCCGCGCCAGAACCTGCCGATCAATCCGATCGCCATCGTCGTCAACCTGATCAAGGGTCAGGTGCGCTGGCCCGCGGCCGCCACCGTCATCGTGCTGCTGGTGGTCGCCGGGACGGCGGGCTGGGTGTTCTACAAGCGCCACCGCGCCGAGGCCTCGAAGAAGGGCCGCCTGGCCATCGACGACAAGGCCGACCACATGGGCTCGGGTGGCGCGATCAAGGCGCTCACCCTGGCCGGGGTGCGGGAGAAAGCCGGGAAGATGGGCGTGCCGCTGCACACCCACCTCACGGGCGACAAGGTCATCCCCGGTTCGCTCATGCGGCCGGGAGACGCGTTGGTGCCGGGCATTCCGATCGGCATGTCGGTCGCCGACGGCGAGATGATGTACGGCTCCTACGAGGACCTGCAGGTCGATATCTGGGGTCCGCGCCAGGGCAAGACCACCTCCCGGGTCATCCCGGCGGTACTGGCCGCCATCGGCCCGGTGGTCGTCACCTCCAACAAGCGTGACGTCGTCGACGCCACCCGGGATGTGCGCGCGGGCAAGGGTTCCCCGATCTTCGTCTTCGATCCGCAAGGCGTGGCCCCGGATTCGCACGACTGGCAGGCCCAGCAGGAACCCCAGTGGTACTGGGATCCGCTGGCCTGGGTCGACGTGCACCGCCCCGGCGCCGAGGTGCGCGCGGTCAGCCTGGCCGGGCACTTCTCCGACGCCGAGGGCAGCCCCTCGGCCGGCGGCGGCGCGGACTCCTACTTCGATCCCGAAGCCGAGGACCTGCTCGCGGCGCTGTTCCTGGCCGCGGGCCTGGAGGGCAGCAATATCCTGCGCGCCTGGGAATGGGTGAACAACCCGCTCGACACCACGCCGGTGGAAATCCTGCGCCGCAGCGCCAAGCACTACATGGCCGAGGGCCTGGCCGGGCAGTACAACCTCGACGTGCGCACACGCGACGGCATCTTCGGTGGCGCGAAGGCCATGATCCGCTGCCTGAAGCTGCCGCACATCCAGCCGTGGATCATCCCCAACGGCAGCCGCGAACCCTTCGACGAGCTGGCCTTCCTGGAGGGCAACGGCACCCTGTACTGCCTGTCCCTGGAGGGCCGGGGCTCGGCCGCGCCGCTGGTGAGCGCGCTGACCGCGGCGGTCATCGAGGTCGCCACCCACAAGGCCTCGCGCTCGCCCGGCGGCCGCCTGCCGGTGCCGCTGCTGGCCGCGCTCGACGAGGCCGCGAACGTGGTGCGCTGGAAGGATCTGCCGAAGCAGTACAGCCACTTCGGATCTCGCGGCATCGTGGTGATGACGGTGCTGCAGTCGTGGGCCCAGGGCGCGCGCTGCTGGGGACCCGACGGCATGGAAGCGCTGTGGGGCGCGGCCAATATCAAGGTGATCGGCAGCGGCATCGACGACATGGCCTTCCTGCAACAGCGCTCCGAGGCCATCGGCGACTACGACTCGATCGCGCAGTCGGTGTCGGAATCCAAGGGCGGCAAGAGCTATTCGCGTTCGCTGAGCTCCTCGCGGACCTTCAACGCGCACGCCCTGGCCACCCTGCCGCGCGGGCGCGCCATCCTGTTCTCCTCCGGCACACCGGCGGTGCTGTTGCGCACTGTCCCGTGGTGGGAGGGCACCGACGCGGCCGCGGTGGAGCGTTCCATCGAGGCGCACGACCCGTCACCGACGAAGAAGACCACCATCGATGATCTGACCAGTCCCGCGCTGATCAAAGAGACAATCCCGGATGTCGCGGCTCCCAAGGAGGTCCGACCGCTGTGAGCGACGAGCAGCACCCCGAGAATTTCCCCTTCGACGACTCCCGTGGCCGTCGTCCCGACGAGCCGCAGCGCATGGTCTACCAGAGCGTGGTCGAGTTCGTCGAGAACTACCTGAGTTTGGTGTACCGCCGGCAGGTGACCGACATCAGCGACACCGTGTGGTGTCCGGAATGGTGGAAGCACGCCGAGGCGGTCGCGCGTCTGGACGCCATGTGGCGGGCGTGGGAGCACTTCCGCCACGACGGCAAGACCGGACTGAGCGTATGGTTCCTCGACCACGCCGACCCGCACATGGCGAAGCTGTTCGACCCCAAGGGCCCGTTCAAGTACTGCAGTGTGCGCAACGGGCACAAGGACATGCTGACGCCGCTGCCGCTGAAGTCGCCGCAGCAGGGCCTGTTCAGCAACCCCACCATGGGCGAGTTCCCGCTCTAGGCCCCGGAAACGGATCGTGGCGGATCGCAAGGC
>NZ_JBHWHH010000152.1:0-17284 GCF_042732555.1 Nocardia sp. NPDC059764 | reverse complement strand
GTCCTTCCTGCCGAACCGTCAGGTTCGGCAGGAAGGACCGAGATCAAGACCCGCCGTTGTTCCGACAGTCCCGGCATACCACGGGTCCAGATCGGGCAGCCGCGTGCGGATCGCCTCCAGTCCGCGCTGCTCACGCTCGAAGCTCGATTCGGTGACCGCAATCCACCGACCGTCGTCCATGCCAGCGCGTTCCTGTTCTCGTGGTGACCTGCCTGCCGTCCACTCCGTCGAGAAATGGGCCGATGCGATCCAATCGATTGGATTGCATCCAAGCAACACTATCGTGTGGGTGGGACCGGATACGCCCACTCCGAGCCCGCTGTCGACCGTCAGGTGAAGCCCGCAGGCGGCTGTGAGCGTAGATGTCGGGCAAGCAGGCCGCTCGTTCCCCGTCGATATGGTCAATTGCACGAGAAGCTCGCGTGAAAGCACTGTCCATCGAGATTGGTGGAGCGTTCCGACGCGGCGATGCGGTCGCCGCGTCCGGCATCGTCAGTGGAGGTGTAGGGGTCGTTGCCTGGCCGGTGTGTGTCGCTCCGGCGGGACGTTCGAGGATTGGTGAAGGGCGGAAGTCGGCGGTGCCTCCCCCGGAAGATGCCGCTACCGGTCGGCTTCCACCTGCATGCCCAGCTGTTTCATGACCCGGTTCGCCGCCTCCCGGACCGGGCCGCGCTGGGTCGCGACCTTGCCGTCCGCGGAGATGATGGTATTGAGCCAGATCGCAGCGCCGCGGCGCCAGTCGATTTCCGTGGCTAGACGCTTGTACTGGGCCAGCCGCCAGTCGAGGTCGGGGCTCTTGCGGATCTCGTAGGCGACACGGCCGATGACGACGAGTCCGGTCGCGGTCAGGTTGATGTACTTCTGGCGGAAGTCGGCGACCTGGTTCGCGGGACCGCCGGTGGTGGGGAGCTCGCAGATCTCGCGCCACGGGTCCATGTGCTCGGAGAGGATCTGAATGAGAGTGACGGCGTCCGTGACGAATTCGTCGCGCGTCTGCTTGTCGCCGATCAGCTGCGCGCTCTGCTTGGCGACCGACTCCTCGCTGAGGGCGTAGTCATTGAACAGCAGTTCCTTGACGAACTGGCGGACCTGGTTGAGCAGGAACACCGCCTGCGATGCCTTGGGCAGCTTGCTGGACGTGGCGTCCACCCGGCCCCGGAACAGCCGCGTCTGTTCGACGAGGTCGGCGAGGACGCCGTTGATGGGTTCACGGGTGTTGTAGACCGCGAGCAGGCTCGCCGGAATCTGCTTGGTCTGAGCGGCATCCGCGAAATCTTGATGGATCCGTTTGAGATCGTCCTCGACGACGATGAGCACCGCGAGGCTGTCGTCCTCGAAACCGACCTCCAGATCGAGCAGCCCGGTGATGGCGCTGCGGCCCGCGCCGTGTCCTTTGATCGCCGTGATGCGGTGCTGGCCGTCGGTGACATAGAAGCGCACGCTGTCGCCGATCACCATGAAGCCGAGGCGGTTCTTGAAATTGCCCCGGGGCACATGCAATGCCGGTAGCTGCCGGGCGTTCAACGTGACCGGCGGCAGGATGTAGTTGCCGCGATTCTCGCGGACGTAGTGGTTGATGTTCTTGACATGATCGGTCATGAGCGGCCGGTTCGTCGTGTTCGCGGGATCGCCGCCCTTGTCGGCGGATTCGGCGACCACCTGACGGGTCAGGAAGGAATAGGGGAAGGAGGTGGAGATCATCGTGCGCTGGCCCTGCTGGAACACGGTGCAGGGGAAGACACGGGCTCCGGCTGCCGCGGCGTCAGCCGATGCGGCGGACAAGGCCTGGTCGAGGCCGTTGTGCTCGACGAGCCCCATGGAGTTGACGGTCATGATGAAAAGTCCCTTCTTGCAAAGTTATTCGGTGCTGGCGAAGTCGGACCGGTGTGGCCGTTCAATCACGGTCCGGTTTCAGAGATTCGTTCGGAATCACGTCGACAACGAGATTTCCAGCGTCGTTTCGGCGCTACCGCCGGGGGTGGAGGGGATGTCGGCTACTCGAGGGTCCAGGCGCAGCCGTCGACGTTGACGACGTCGCCGGATCTCAGGCGCGCGTACGACGCGCCGGAGTAGGACTGGATGTCGATCGCCTCGGAATCCTTGGCCCCCTTATAGGGAAGCCAGATGATGAAGCAGTAGCCGTAGTCCTACTTGACCGCGACGCGCGCGCCGCCGGACAGGATCGAGTCGTGGAATTCGATGGCGGCCGGGACCGTGCCCTTGGGGACGTCGAACACCAGGACCGCCGAGAGCTTGTTGCCCGGATTGATTTCGGACAGCAGGTCCTTGTTCACGTTCAATGCGGCGCCGGAGTCGTTGGAGAACTCCTTACCGTGCTCGTCGATGAGCTTCTGGTTGTCCCCGAAGAAACTCTGCTTCTGGTTGCCGACATTGGTGATGTCCACGTACACGAGCACGAACTCGCCCTGAGCGTCCCTCTTCAGGATCTCGCTGGTGCCGACCGTGGTAATCGGCGGGTCGACCCGCGTGACCGCGAACGAGAACTTCCCGTCCCGCACCGTCGTCCCGACCGGCTCAGCGGTGGTCCGCTTCTCCTCCTGCTTGGCGACCTCGTGCGCGGCGCCGCCGATCAGCGCGGCGCATCCGCCGAAGAGCAGCAGCAGGCAGGCGAGGAACCCGCCGAGCACCCACGGCCAGACGCGCCGCTTCTTCGGCGGCTGCGGCGGGTAGTACGGGCCCTGCGGCTGTCCGGACCAGGGCTGCTGCGGCATGTTCGGGTTGGTCATGGCTGAATTCCTTTGTGAGATAAGGGATAAAAGAGTGTCGGGTTGTTCGCCGGTTCAGGACGCGTCGCCGGGTATCACGTCGGTGACCGTCACCGTCAGCACATCGTTGGGTCCGCTGGTGCTGACCAGTTCTTTCGAGTCGAATCGGTAGCTGACCTGGCGGGCGGTGTCGCCGCGGCTGATGGTGAACGAGTTCGTTTTCGGACCGTCCTCTCCGCCGTCGATCTGATAGATCACGGTCCATTTCTTGCCTGCGGGAATGTCCTGCCCGAAGCTGAAACTCGGGTCGATCTGGACGTAGACGCTGCAGCCGGCCGACCCGTAACAAGATTTCTTCACAACCTTCAACGCCAGACTGATCTGGTCGGGGGTCGGTTGAAACTCCGGCTTCGGGGCGACTGTGGTGGTGGTCCGCGCCGGAGCCGGCGACGGTGCGGCGGTCGGGGAAGTCGGGCTGGGGCCGCATCCGGCGGTAGCCATGATCAGTCCGGCTGTCAGCGCGCCGGCTGCAATCGATCGCTTGAACATGATTCCTCGAAAACTGTTGCAGGGGTGACTGTTCTATCGGGTCGAGTCATCTAGCGCCGCTTGCCGATCGCGCACCGCGGACTTGGTGGCTCATGGTTTCAACGTCCTCGGCTGTGAACTCGTGCTCCGGCTCAACTTCCCATCGAAGCGTTCATCACGTTAGATGACAGTGAAAGCATCGTCAAACTATTTGTTAGCTCTAAACTTTGAGCTAAGGTGACTAGGGTTGCTGACCGGTGCCGGGCATCGGTGCGTCTGAGCCCGGTCGCCGGCCTCCCGGTGACCCGGTCGCGCCAATCCTTCAACTCGACCATGTTCACGCCGTTGGGGCGATCACCAGCAGGTCGACCTCACGGACACGGCCCGTCTTCGCGGTGAAGGTGAAATCGAAGCGGTGTTGGACGGAATCTCTCCGGTTCGGAATGCCCGTGTCGGGCAGCCCGGGTGGGTGGCTGCCGATCGATGTCACACCCATCCACTACTGTGACTTCTCGCGGCCCGCCGGGCACCGAAGTCACCTTCGTAGCTGCCCCCACCCGCACGCCTATTTCGCGTGCCTAAGTGGGGAATTCAAGGTGGCATTGGTCCGGGGAAGCGCCCGTAAACTGCTCGCTGATGCGCAGCTCGATCAGCTTTCGCGACAGTTGCTCGAACAGGCCGGCTATCAGTGGGGGCAGAAGGTTTCGCAGGGTGAGGTGAACTCCTGGCTGCGCAGTCTGCCGCAGCTGCTGTCCGATCTGGTCGACGCGGGGCTCGGCGACGTCGAAGTCCTGCTCGAGCATCGGCTGCCGCACAGTCCCAAGCGGGTGGACGTCATCCTGTGCGGAGTGCATCCGCGCACCGGTGCGGCCAACTACGTGCTGATCGAACTGAAACAATGGTCCAAGGCCGAACTCATTGCCGCGGACCTGGTTTCGGTCGCCAAGTACACCGAGCCCGTCCTGCATCCCGCCGAACAGGTGCGGGGTTACTGCCAGTACCTGGTGGACGCCACCCCCGCGCTCGCCGAACGGCCGAGCAGCGTCTTCGGCATCGCCTACCTGCACAACGCGCACGCCTCAGACATCTCATCCCTGCTGAAATACCAGGTCGACGACTTCGGGCAGATATTCACGATGGACGACCGTGCCGCCCTGGCCGACCGGTTGCGAGCCTTACTGTCGGTCGAGGCCGGCCGCGATCCGGCACGTCAGGCGGCCGACGAATTCCTGGGCTTTCATCACGCGCCCAGCAAAGCGTTGCTCACGCTGGCGGCCAAGGAGATTCAAGAGCGCGAACAATTCGTGCTGCTCGACGAACAGCGGGTCGCCTACCAGACGGTTTTGCAGGCCGTCGCCACCGCCCGCGCCGCCCGTACCCAGACGGTGGTCGTGGTGCTGGGCGGCCCCGGATCCGGCAAGAGCGTCATCGCGTTGAGTTTGCTCGGTGAACTCGCCCGAAAAGGACGCGCCGTGCACCACGCCACCGGCTCCAAAGCCTTCACCCAGACCATGCGCAGGGTCGCGGGCAGCCGCAACACCCGCGTCCAGAACCTGTTCAAATACTTCAACAACTACATCGGCGCGGAACCACGCGACCTCGACGTGATCATCTGCGACGAGGCACACCGCGTCCGGGAGACCAGCGCCAACCGGTGGACCAAGGCCGACATGCGGGCGAAGGCACGCCGCCAGATCGAGGAACTCATCGATGTGGCCTGGGTCCCGGTCTTCCTGCTCGACGAGAACCAGATCGTGCGGCCCGGCGAAATGGGCTCGCTCGCGGAGATCGGCGCCGCGGCCTCCGCCGCCGGATGCGACCTCGAGGTCGTGCGCCTCGATGGCCAATTCCGTTGCGGCGGATCGCAAGCCTTCGACACATGGGTCGCCCGACTACTCGGCCTGCACCCGCTGCCTCCGATCGCTTGGAGTGACTTGATCGCGGGCAGCGACGACGACTTCGTGGTCACCAACGCGCCATCGCCGTCCGCACTCGAATCCTGGTTGATCACCCAGCGCGAGCAGCAGGGCGGAACCGCGCGCATCGCCGCCGGCTACTGCTGGCGCTGGAGCGACCCGATCGACACCCCCGCCGGGCGTCGCCTGGTCGACGACGTCCGGATCGGCGAATGGCATCGCCCCTGGAATGCCAAGGAAGGCAAGCGGGTTCCCGACGTCCCCATCTCCGACTTCTGGGCCTCCGACGACCGCGGCTTCGACCAGGTCGGCTGCGTCTACACCGCGCAGGGCTTCGAATACGACTGGGCAGGAGTCATTTTCGGCCCCGACTTCGTGCGCCGCGGCGACCGCTGGCAAAGCGACCAGAAGGCATCCTTCGATCCCGCCGTCAAACGCGCCGCACCCCTGCACTTCGAGGGCCTCATCCGCAACACCTACAAGGTGCTGCTCACCCGCGGCATGGACGGCGTCTGCGTCTACTCCACCGACCCCGAAACCCAGGAGTTCCTGGAACGAATGACCAGCTGACGGTCATGTCGTCAGGGCCGGCCCAACTCGGTGTACTTCACCGCCAGGCCCTTCACCACCTCTGCGGGATACCGCTCCTCGTTCTTCCGCACCTTGGCCTCGACCGCCGCTCCCAGATCAACCCCCAGCACATCGGCCAGCCGCAACAGGTAGATGAAGACATCAGCCATCTCCTCCTCCACCCGTTCGCGCCGACCGGCATCCGCACAGATCGCCGAACTCTCCTCAGCGGTGAGCCACTGGAACAACTCCGACAACTCACCGACCTCCCCGGTCAGCGCCATCACCAGATTCTTCGGCGTATGGAACCGCTCCCACTCCCGTCGGGCAGCGAACTCGGCGACCAGTTGCTGAAGGCGATCGACAGTCATCGCCCCTGTTTATCAGATGAATAGTCGACAGCGGTCTGCTCACGATGGGTCTTGCTTGGCCCCGCCTTCGCAGGGGGGCACCAAGGAGATCACGGCGTAGGCGTTGATAGCCGCAGCGGCAGCGGCCAGGAACCATGTCGCAAGCCAGGCACGGTGCGGGGTCTGAGCGGATGATGCTCTGTTGCGGTGTGGCGGCCTGCGTTCTCCTGGGCCGATTCGCCCGCTCCGGTCACAGTCCGCCGTACGCCCGAGATCGCCTTCCCCGGGGACCCGTCAGTCGCTGAGTACCTGTAGCACCGGCGTCAGGCCGGTGCTGGAGGCTATCGGGCGCAGGGATTCTGCGCTCTTCGGCTGCGCTGTGGGTGTCGTTCGGGCAGAATCGATTTGAGCCCGGGCCGCGGCAACCGGGCTCGGTGGGGTGGCGTGGGTGCGGCCGACGATGGCGGGTGGGGAGAGTACATGGGTGAAGCGGAGCGGCAGGCTCGGATTCTGAGGTATTGGCGGGCGGTCGAGTACTTTTCGCCGCCCAAGGTGGATGCGACGGACTGGCGCAAGGGAATCCGGAATGTTGACGGGGCGCGGCCGCTGCCGTGGGCTCGGGGCGCGAAACCGCATGAGTCGCTTCGGAAGAAGTGCCGGTGGCAGCATACGGTGTATGTCGGTGTGTTCGACCTGGCCAAGGTGCGCGAGGTGCTGGACGCGACATTGCGGGTCGCGGACGAGGAGGAACTCGATCTCGACAGCCGCACCGGCGGGCAGAGCGCGCTGCTCAGCTTGACGGTGAATTCGGACGGTCTCTTGATTCGTGACTCGGTGACGTTGTCGTCGTGTGCTTGGGCTATCGGCCGGACCGTGAATCCGGGGCCGGCGTCGGACTTGTGGCTGGCCGGTTTCGATGATGCTCAGAAGGACATTCTGGCGATGGCCTTCGGTATCGGTGACGGACGAGTGCCGATCACCGAAGTGGCCTCCGATGTGCCGTCCGCGCTGGGCCGGATCGCCGGTACCGCGGCGCACATCGCGCTGGACATGGTCACCAGCGGTGTGTCCACGGCGCTGGCCGGAGTGATTTCCGGAGCTGGACCGCTGATCACCGAGACGCTGCCGGATGTGGTCGGCGCGGCCGCCGACTTCGCCGGTGACGTCTGGGAGGTCGTGACCGAGCTGTCCGACCAATTCGGTATGCCTGGCTCCTCGGAGGACACAGAATCTGCCGCCGACGACACCACCGAGGCGGAGGAGCCGGAGCGAGACGAGGAAGCCGCCGAAGTGCCGGCGCTGGGCGTCAAGGCGCTCGATGTCAAGGATCTGGTTGCGCTCACCCGCTGGGTTGCCGAGCAGCTAGGGGTCGCGGAAGTGCTGCTGCCCAACATCATTCGGATCAAGACCTATCAGGTGAATGAGCGTTTCGCCGACGACGCCGGTAGTGATGAATTCCTCAACAGCTTCTATGCCGACGATCTCGAGCGCGTGGCGCAGGCGATCGAAAGCAACGCTGCCGGTCAGGCGTTGACCGACTACCTTGTCGACGGCGCGCGGATCGACGAGCGTCAGCGCGTCGATGTCCGCCGGGCTCCGGAGCAGGTGCTGAGGTCGGTGGCTCCGTCGTCCATGCCCGCCGGCCGCTGGCCCGCCAAGCTCGCGCACACGTTGACGCTCAGTCAGCAGTTCGCGGTGAACGAGATCCACCGGAGTCTTCGAGACCCCCGCGCCCGTGGCATATTCGCGGTGAACGGACCACCGGGCACCGGCAAGACGACCCTGCTGCGCGACCTCATCGCGGCGATCGTCGTCGACCGCGCTGTCGCGCTGGCGCGACTCGAGAACCCGGGACAGGCGTTCGGGAAACAGGCGCGCAAATGGCGGACCGGCGATTCGGGTTCGTGGGAGAACCGCCTCTATCCGCTCATCGACGAGCTGTGCGGCTTCGAAATCGTGGTCGCGTCATCGAACAACGGTGCGGTCGAAAACATCACCATGGAAGTTCCGTCCGCAGACGCGGTCGACACCGATGAATTTCCGCGCGCGGAATACCTCTCCGACCAGGCCACCCTGCTGATGGGCAAGCCGGCGTGGGGTGCGGTCGCGGCGCGATTGGGGAAGCGCCCCTTCCGGTCCGAGTTCGTCGAGAGATTCTGGTGGGGTGAGGGCGCAGACCTCGAGGAAGGTGAGGCGGGCCTCAAGGATCTGCTGACAAGTTTCGCCGACCATGCGGCGGCAGGCGAACAGTTGGAGGGCATTCTCACGTGGGAGGAGGCGGTCGCCGAATTCGATGAGGCGATGGCCGAAGCGGCGAGGCTCGCCGCGGAGCGTCAGCATATCGCCGACCTGCTCGAGCGGGAGTTCGACGTTGATCCCGAACTCGTCCGATTGCGCGATGCGGCACGGGATCACGACGCTTACCTCGACGGGCTGCGGAACCGGCGGTCGATGACCGCCGAGAACGTGCGACATGCCGAGGACGCCCGTGTCGCGGCGTCGGCGGAACTCGCCGCGGCACGCTCACGATCGAGCGCCGCCGAGGCCACGGTCGAGCATGCGTCCGGTGCGGTGCGGGCGGCTGAAGTGGCTCTGCGAGAACATGATCGACAACGTCCCGGTTTTCTCAAACGTGTTTTGTCGTGGGGCTCGAAGCAGGAGTGGGAGGCCGAGCGTGAGCCGCTGATGAAGGCGCAGGATCAGGCGGACGAGAGTCTGGCCTGGGCCGTGGGCGAGAACGATCGGGCACGTGCCGAGGTGCGGATTCGCCAGCGCGCACTCGATGCGGCCACGCAGACCGAACGCTCAGCGACGGCCGCTCTGCGCGCCGTTTCGCGAGAACTCGACGCGGCCGCTGCCGATCGCATACGGACCCAGGACGAAATCCGTCGTCGAGAGGAAGCACGGCGTCGCGATGATCAAGCCCTCGCCGCCGCACGCGAATTGTGGCCGTCCACCATTCCCGGATCGGAATGGACCGCGTCGGTTGATGATCGAGCCGCCATGGAGGTTCGTGAGAAGTCCTCGCCATGGATGGACGAGGAGTTCGCCGCAGCGAGAACCGCGGTTTTCACGGCCGCCCTCGCTCTGCACTTCGCAGTCCTGACCTCAGAACCGAAGCGGGTTCGCGACAACCTCGCCAGCGCTATGGAAATCGTGCGCGGCCGTGCCCCCGCCGATCTCCCGGCCGAGACGGTGCTGGACGCGTGGCGGTTGTTGTTCTTTGTCGTGCCGGTGATTTCGACTACCTTCGCCTCGGTTTCACGAATGTTCGCCACACTCGGTAGAGAAGCGCTCGGCTGGCTGTTCATCGACGAAGCCGGGCAGGCCACTCCGCAGGCGGCGATCGGTGCGCTGTGGCGGTCGCAGCGTGCGGTGATCGTCGGGGATCCGCGGCAGCTCGAGCCGGTGAACACCTTGCCCTGGTCGGGGCAGCGTCGGCTGTGCACGCAGTTCGGCGTCGATGCGCAGTGGACACCGCACGGCTCGTCGGTGCAGTCGATCGCGGACCGTCTCAACCACTTCGGAACCTGGCTGCCCGATCCGGATAATCGCGACGAGCTGTGGGTGGGATCCCCCTTGCGCGTGCACCGTCGCTGTGACCGTCTCATGTTCGAGGTCAGCAATTCGATCGCCTACGACAATCTGATGGTCTTCGGCACCGCCGAACCGGAGGGGCCGCATCTGCTGACTCGTAATACCTGGCTCGACGTACCGGCCGTCCCGTCCGGCGAGAAGTGGAACCCCATGGACGGGCGCTACGTCGTCGCGACGTTGGATCTCGTGCGGGCCCGAATTCGCGACCGGATGAACGCCGAACTCATCGAATGCGACGGCGAAATGCCCGGCTGGGCCGAGAACGAGATCAGCAAGGTCACCGAGCTGAATCGCCGTGTGGCGGAAGCGGTTTTCGTGGTCAGCCCGTTTGTCGCGGTGCGCGACGGTTTACAGAAGACCGTCGGTGACCGGCTGCCGCGCGAGCCGAAACGCCTCGGCACCGTGCACACCACACAGGGCAAGGAAGCGGAGATCGTAATCCTCGTGCTGGGTACGGCCACCGATCAGCGAGGCTCCCGAGTCTGGGCATCCGACACTCCGAACCTGCTGAACGTCGCGATCACTCGCGCCAAACGCCGACTGGTCATCGTCGGTGACTATCGAAATTGGTCCAGCCACCGCAATTTCCGCGTCCTCGCGCGTTACGCCGGCCGCAGTGGGGACGGTTTACTGACCCGTGTCGACGCTGCCGACTGGTCGACGACGGCGAGCACCGACTGGCGACGTTACGACCCGTGACCGGCGGTCTGAAGTGGGAATCCATGGGTTCCACGACATCGACCACATCCTCGGCGCGCAGATCCGGCAGGCACGTCGGAACGACATGGCGCAGGTCCTGTCGGCTGCGCCGCAAATCAGCCCTGCGGCGCACCCTGCCACTGCTCATCACCGATGACACCGACACCGACACAGCCGATCTCGCGGTACTCCAGCTCGAAGCCGGCACCGCGATCCCCGACGACCGGCTGCGGCTGATCAGCACCTGCTGCCCCCCGCGCTGTCACGGGACGCGCAGGTGGCGCTCACCTTGCGCTTGGTCTGCGGCGCCACCGCCGCCGAGGTCGCGCGGGCCATTCTGATCAGTGAGTCGACCACGGCGGCGCGAATCACCCGCGCCAAGAAGAAGATCGCGCTGGCCCGCATTCCCTACCGGGTGCCGTCGGTGCGGGAACTGCCAGAACGTCTCGACGCCGTATGCGCGGTCATCCATCTGCTGTTCACCACCGGCCACACCGCCCCGTCCGGCGACACCCTGGTACGCGCGGACCTGGTGGAGCGCGCCTTGCAGTTGGCGCGCATGATGCACGCGCTAGTGCCCGACGATCCGTCGGTGACCGGGTTGCTCGCCCTCATCGCGCTGACCGACGCCCGTCGCGCCGCGCGCGTCGACAGCGAGGGACGCCTGTGCACACTCGAATTCCAGGACCGGTCACGATGGGATCGCGCTGCCATCGAGGAAGGGGTGGCGTTGGTGAAACGCGCTCTGCCCCACACCGATCGATACACCCTGCAGGCCACCGTCGCCGCGGTCCACGACGAGGCGCCGAGCCGGGAGAGCACCGACTGGCGCGAGATCACCGGACTCTACGCCCTGCTGCTGCGGGAATGGCCGTCGTCGGTGGTCCGCCTGAACTACGCGATCGCCGTGGGGTTTTCCGGTCGCCCGGGACGTGCCCTCGCGCTGCTCGACGAACTATCCACGGACCCGGCGCTGGCGACCTACGGCTACCTTCAAGCTGCCCGAGTGGCTTTCCTCGCCGAACTCGGGCGCACGGCCGATGCCGTGAACGCTTACGAGGCAGCCATTCTCCTCACCGAGAACACCGTCGAGCGCACTCACCTGGAGCGACGCCTCGACACCATGGTGCGCGGCGACACGCCTACAACGTGACTGCCGGCCGGGCGCGCCGTCTGCCCGGCATCTACCCCCGCGCTGGTCGTGACAAGGCTACTCGGGCATGAGGTAAGTGCCATTGGAGACCAGCACCGTTTCCTTGGTCGCGACCGCGCCCTTCTCGAACTGAATTGGTTGCTCGTAGGGGTGGAACTGGATGAACTGTACGGGCCGGTTGTCCTTTGTGAAGAGGTAGAACTTATCCGATGGCCGGTCGGACATTGCCGAGGATGCGGGCAGGTTCCGCCAGCAATAGCCGGGGGTTTGAGCTCGCGTGTTCAGATCGGCTGGTTCCGTACGCTCTCCGACCTCGACCAGGATGTCCCAGCCATCGGACCAGCCTGCTGCATGAGTGATGTCCAGCAGCGGCACCGTTTCCCTGTTCTTGTTGGCCTTTGTCATCTCCTGAAACAAAAGCTTGCTCGAACCGAGCGGCTGAACAGTTTTAGAGGTTTCGAAGTCGAAGCTGAAGGTTCCACGGCTACAATCCTCCGGTTCCCGCTTCTGATCCGCGGGCTTATCCATTGGAGCGAGAATTCCGCACGACGCAATGAGCGACGTCAAAACCGTGAGTAGTCCGGCGCGCATCGTGATCTTCATCATGGTGTCACCCCTATTTCGTTCCAGGGAGGGGAATGCCGACCCCGGGACCCGTGATTGTGCTGTGGACGGATGTATCTTTACTCCAGGCGAGTTGAGGGGTTTTGCCGTCGGCCCCATTGACGATTACGACAGCCTTGCCATGATCGATCTCATCGAGTACGCGCGCCCGAATTGTGGCGTCGTCCGCCGTCTTGTCAAGCCCGATCGCGCGGCCGAGTTGGTTATTGTATAGGTCCATTGCTTCACGCGCGGCGACGTTGCCGCCGGACTTCTCGTGTGCGGTCGTGTAACGCTCGGTCCAATCCGCCCCGAACTCCTGAGTCATCCGGGCATTCCAGTACATATGGCGAGCGGCGTCCCCGTGCCCGTCTTGCTCGGCGTCTTCGTCTTGGTCCGTGTACTTGTTGTTCTTTCCGAACGACTTTGCGTCCTTTTGAATCGTAAGGAATTTCACTTGTTCGGCAAGGCTGAGTTCGTTGAGGACAGATGCTTCCTCGGCTGTCACGAACTTGGGTTGAAATGTGGGGTCGTAGTATTTTCTGACATATTCGAGCTGAGTGGCATTGGGCCACATCACCCCGTCCTTGGTCGAGTCCTTGGTCTGGTACTTCCTGAGAATATCCAGTAGCCCCTGGTCGGTGTAGTTACCGGCCATCTCGGTCTTGATCGAATCGGCCAGCTTTTCGATGCACTGGGATACACGCTCAGCAACCCGCTCGTCCTCCTGTGCTACCTCCCAGAGGGCGGTCTTCAACTTCAGGTCCAGCTTGTTGATTTCGCCTTGTTTCAGGTAGAGGGAAACGATCCCCCAGGGTGGCGCGGCGGTTTCCCAGTTCGACTCGCGTGACTTGACCGCGCCGTTCTCCTCGTAAAACAGGTCGTAGTCGGAATTCTCGACATCGGAAATCAGATCGCGTACTGACTGGATCTTCTTCCCGATCGATTCGCAACCCTCCTGGATTGCCTTCGACATGGCGGCGTACACGCCGATGGTCGTTTCCCCATCGGTCCGATACCCCTTGGACATGTTTCGGGCACTCAGACCGGCCTGCTCCCCGAACCACGGCTCCGATTTCTGAACCTGGTCGTCGGCGTCGAACAGCTCCTGTTTTAGCTTCTTGGCGGACTCGTCAACGTGCTCGGCAACTTTGCCCGGCAATGTCAGATCCCACCCGAGGATCATCGAGATGGTGAGGTTCTCCTCGCCGTCGGCCACTTCATCCCCCGAACTTCACGGCATTGTCTTCATCCATCTGATCCGCAGCCGTCGCCGCCGCATCGGTGAGGTCCGCGAAGGAACGCAGTCGTTTGGCATGCAGGTCGGTGACATTGTCCATTGCCTGGAGGCTTTCCTCGATGCGGACCGCGAACACCGACTTCTGCATTCTGGCCCGCGCGAGCTGGACTTCCTCGCCACCGAACGGCGTGAGAGCCTCGACAGCGTCGGCGTGGCCACGATGCTCGTTCGCCATCGCGCGCATCAGCCCGGTATCGAACTCGACCATGGCTCAGATACTCGACGTATAGCGGATGGGTGCAACGTCTTCCCACTGATCGCTCGGTGACAACGGCATGTCGGCGGGCGAGGGTGTCGGTAGATCTCGAATCGCTTGGAAGACATCCGCGCCAAGGGCTTTAGCTTCTTCATAAGCCCGGCGATGCAGTTCGGTGATGACCGCGGCGAGTCGACTGGGCTCGACGCTGGTCACGTGCGAGGAAAGGTGCAGATTGG
This sequence comes from Nocardia sp. NPDC059764, assembly GCF_042732555.1. Taxonomy (NCBI): domain Bacteria; kingdom Bacillati; phylum Actinomycetota; class Actinomycetes; order Mycobacteriales; family Nocardiaceae; genus Nocardia; species Nocardia sp. NPDC059764. The sequence continues at coordinate 3,407 of NZ_JBHWHH010000152.1, read as the reverse complement.
TGATGGAACCGTAGGGGTTGGTTTCGATGATGACCGACCCATCGGTGGTTTGGGCGCGCCCCCGGACTTTCGAGATCTCCGCATCGATTCTCTCGGCGCGGTCGGCCAATTCAGCGTTGCTTCTCACTCCCACCCCCCGTTGCAGCCCTGCCCGTACGTCGTTGCAGTCCCGCAACCCTATCCAAAGGCCGGGGACCGGACCACCCGGGGACCGGCGCGGCAGCGCTGTCCGAGGATGCACTACGGGTTGTTCGGTTGTGTCGCGAACTGCTCGTCGACGTGATCCACGACGGCGACCGAAGGCGTGAAAGTGGTTTCACTCATGGGCGTCTCGTTGCTACCGCAGCGAGACGGTCGCGCCGCCGGAGAACAACGAATCGTGCACGACGATCCGGTCCGGCACGGAGTCGGCGGGCAGGTCGTAGACCACCTGGGCGGTAATGGAATTGCCGGGGTTGATCTCGGCGTAGAGGCTGGTGTCGGACTGGAGGTTGATGGCCGCGGCGGCGTCGTTGGAGAACTTGCGGTTCTGGGCGTCGTACACGTCCTGGTTGGACGGGGAGAAGCCGTAGGGGACCTTGCCGATGTTGCGGACGGTCATCGAGATGATGGTGTAGCTGCCCTGGGCGGTTTTGCGGAGATAGGGGTTGTCGCCGACCGTGCGGATGCCGGACTGGATCTCGGTGACGGTGAATTCGAACTTGCCGTCACGGACCGGGGTGTTCAGGCCGGGGGCGGGCGGCTTCTCGGTGGTCGCGGCGGGCGCGTTGCCCGGTGCACCGGCGGCGGGAGTATCGGCGGCCGGAGTCGCCGGGGGCTGAGCGGATTTGGTGTCCTTGCCGGTGAGCGCACCGCCGACGCCACAGAGGACCACGATGCCCGCCAGCACCAGCAGGATGATCGTGAGGGTGTTCGACTTCTTGGGCGCGGGCTGCTGCGGCGGGAACTGACCGGGGTACCGGGGCGGCAGGCCGCCCGTCGCGTACTGCGGTGTCATCGGGGGATAGGGCGTGGTCCGGTGGTGTCCGGCTGTGGGATCGGGGGGTGGCTGCGGGGGCTGGTAGGTCATCGACGTTCCTCGGATTCGGTTGTACGGGGATCGAACTGGGGTGCGGCGGGACGAGCCGGAGTTGACGCGCATCCCGCCGCGGGCATCGAGACGGTGTCGTCTACTCGAGCGCCTCGGTTCGGGTGAGCGAGGTCAGAGCGTGTGGCGCGGGCAGTACGCGCTGATGGCGGCGCCTCGATGGGCGCTGGGGTCGCTTTCGCCGGAGCTCTCGCACCGGAGTCGATGGCAAACGATATTTATGACGGAAAGCGTTGTCAACCGTATTGGCGGGATTGCAATTCGCTTCCCATTCGAGCAGGGTGGAGGGAACGTACACGAGAGGAGGGGCATGTCGAAGCCTGTATCGACCGTCAGCGCCGCGGAGATCTCGCGGCTGGCCGGGGTTACGCGCGCCACCGTCAGCAACTGGCGGCGACGGCACGCCGACTTTCCCAAGTCCACCGGGGGCAGTGAGGCTCGCCCACAGTTCGACCTGGGCGAAGTTCAGAGATGGCTGGCCGAGCACGGCAACGAAGCCAGCGCCTCGGCCGTGAGCGAACTGCGCTCCCTGGTCCGCACTCGTGCCACCCCGGATACTGTCGCGCGGCTGCTGCAAGCACTGCGACGGGGTAAAAGCGGTTGGACTGCACCCGGCTTCGACGCCGAACTCGGCGACGAGGTGACGCGACTGCTCGGCCGGGCGGCCGCGGAGGCCGGAGCGCGCATGGCCATCGACATCCTCTGCGAACGCGCGCTGGAGGAAACCGCCGCCACCGGTGTGTACATCACTCCGGCGTGGTTGGCGGACCTGATGGCCGCGCTGACAACCGCGTCCGGCCCCGAAGCCGAGGCCGAAGTCGAATCTGCGCACACCGTGCTGGACCCTGCTTGCGGCAGCGGGTCACTCCTGCTCGCGGCGGCGCGAACCGGTGCGAGCCAACTCGCCGGTCAGGATGCGCTGCCGGTCCAGGTGCAGCGCGCGCGGCTGCTCATCGAGGCCGAGACCGCCCTCGAACCGGATATGCGGACCGGCGACAGTCTCACCGCCGACGCCTTCCCCGACCTGCGGGTGGACGCCGTGGTATGCAATCCGCCCTACGGTCAACGAGACTGGGGTGCAAGCGAATTGGCGTTCGACCCGCGATGGGATTACGGGCTGCCGCCGCGTGGGGAGCCCGAACTCGCCTGGGTGCAACACGCGCTCGCGCATCTGCGGCCCGGCGGGACCGCCGTGGTACTGCTTCCGCCCGCTGTGGCCACCCGCCCCTCCGGCCGCAAGATCCGTGCCAACCTGGTGCGCACCGGCGCGCTGCGCTCGGTGATCGGCCTGGCTCCGGGCAGTGCCCAGCCCTGGCATGTCGGCCTGCAGATCTGGCTTCTGCGCCGACCCCGACCCGCCGTGCCTGTCGCCGACTCCATGCTGTTCGTCGACACCACCGGTGTGCCCGCGGCCGGTGATGGCGAGAACATCGCCGTCACCGACACCGTGTTGCGCGCCTGGCGTGCGTTCGACGGACCGGACCCGGACTCGGCGACCGAATCCGGTGTGGCGGTGGGTGTTCGGCTGGTCGACGTGTTGACCGAGGAGGTCGATCTGACCCCGGCCGGGTACGTACGCTCCGCGCTGGATTCAGGGACGGTCTCCGATCAGGTCGGCGAGGCGATTCGATCGCTGAGCGACACGGCCGCGGATCTGACCTCGGCCGCTGGCGATATGTGTGGATGGTCGGCCGGATCCGGCGTGTCCTGGCGCTACGTGACGATCGCGGATCTGGCCAATCATGGTCAACTGGAACTGATTCGGTCCATCCTGCCCGGCGGGGAATCCGCCGAATCCGCGGGCCGGGCACCCGCCGAAGAACCCGACACCGGTTCGGTGCCGGACCTGAATCCCGTTGTGTCACAGCGCCGGATGCTCATCGCCCCGGACATCGCAACCGGTGTTCCAGCGTCGGGCACCGCGACAGCGTCGGTCGCTGCGACCAGCGTCGAGGTCCGAGCCGGTGATGTTCTCATTCCCGCGGTGCGCAGCGACCGCACCGGCGGGCGCAGCGCACGGGTCGCCGACGCGGCCGATGCCGGGGTGATCCGGGGACCACACATCCACACCCTGCGCGTCGATCTCGACCGGCTGGACCCCTGGTTCCTGGCGGGCTTCCTGACCGGCGCCGAGAACATTTCGGCGACACGGACCTCCACGGTCCGTTTCGATCCCTCCCGGCTGCGCGTCCCCGTGCTCGGGCTGGCCGAGCAACAACGGTACGGCGAACTTTTTCGGCAGCTGTTCACGCTGCGCACTGCCGCCCGGCGGGCCACCGAGGCCGCCGAGCAGGTCGCCGAGCTGGTGACGACCGGGCTC
>NZ_JBHWHH010000151.1:0-17284 GCF_042732555.1 Nocardia sp. NPDC059764 | reverse complement strand
GCGACATCCGGCCCGACACGCTCGCGACCGTCACCGATGAAATCCACACGCTGGGCCGTCGGTGCCTACCGGCTCAGGTCGACGTCTCCGACCGAGCCGCCGTCGACCGGATGATCGACGAGGCCGCCGACCGGTTCGGCGGCATCCACATCCTGGTCAACAATGCCGCCCTGGTGCCGACCGCACCGGCCGACGAGGCGCGCCGCAACCGCCATTACGCCCACATGACCACCCCGATCGAGCGCCAAAGCCTGGGTATCACAACCAGTCTCACCGATGAGGACTGGCTGAAATGGTGGGACGTCAACGTGCACGGCGTGTTCTGGTGCACCCGCGCCGCGCTGCGCCACATGCAGCCGCAGCGCTACGGCCGGATCATCAATATCAGCTCCATCGCCGGAATCTCGGCGGCGAGCGCGCACAGCCCCGGCTACTCTGCCGCCAAGGCCGCGGTCGCCAACCTCACCAAAACCGTTGCACTCGATGTCGCCGGAGCCGGTGTCCTGGTCAACGCGATCGCCTGCGGCGGCGTCGCCACTCCGCCGTTCCAGACCTACCTCGCCACCGCCACCGCCGAACAGAAGAACAGCCTTTACCAGCTGATCCCCCTCGGAAGACTGGGCACTCCCGAGGAATACGCCTCGCTGGCCGTCTATCTCGCGAGCGAGAACCACTATCTCACCGGGCAGGTAATCAGCCCGAACGGCGGGGCCGTGATCTGACCTTCGCGCACTGGCTGCACCAACTCGGCGGTTCCCACGCCCCACGTGGTCCCGCGTCCACCCGAGGGCGCGCACCTGAATCGGGACGCCACCGCACTGCTGACCGAACTGATCTCGACCACAACACATTCCACCACCGAAGTACACCGATAGACCGAGGAAACAACCGATGAGGAAAACCACCACCACCGTGCTCGCCGCGACCACCCTCGCGCTGACCGCCGCAACCGCCAACGCCACCCCGCAACCCGCCGACGACAACACCGAGGTCCACTACCAAGTCACCCGCCAGGGTGATGCCGCGCTGCTGAGCATCAGCAGCGGCGGCCTGAAACTCGCCGGAGACCAACTCGTCCTCACCGGCCCCGCCGACCGGCCGATCGCCGCGATCCCACTCACCTACCGCATCGACAACATCGCCTACCCGATCGACGCCCGAATCGACGGCAGCACAGCAACACTCACGCCCAACAAGACCGCCGGACAACCTGTGCCGGCCGCACAGGCCGTCGCCAGCAGCCAGACCATCACCACCGATCAGGCCGCGACCCAGGTCGCCGAATCCTTCACTCCCCGCGACGCCCAAGCCCTCGGTGTGTTCGCTCAGCGCGCAGCCATCGGAGCCGCCGTCAGCGCGGTCCTGGGCGCTGCACTCGGCGCGGGCGTCGGGTGTCTGGTCGGCGCGGCCGCCGGTGCCGTGCTCACCAGTCCCGTCATGGCACTGCTCGTCCCCTTCGTCGGCGCCACCATCGCGGGCTGTGTCCTGGGCGCCGCCACCCTCGGTGGCGTCGGAACAATGGCCGGACTCGTCATCGCCGGCGGGCCCGTCACACTCTTCTCCGCGATCCAGTACTTCTCCACGATCCTCGCACCCTGCCCGCCCGATACCGCCTACTGCAAGGATCCCGCGCAAGCGGCCGCGCCGAGCAAGTAGAGCATCCGCGGCCGAACCGCCCGCCATCGACCGTTGTCTGCGCGACGACCGATGGCAGGCGGAAGGCCGTCGAGACCGAGTGCGCACCAACCACATTCACCGTGATACTCCAGGGCTATACGTGCGCGGACTCGGAAGCAACCCGCCACGGTCCCCCATGTCACCGCAGTGCACACCAGGATCGTGACCCATTGGTTCGCCGAAGGCGGTGACTGACGCATCGGGCAGGATGCCGACGAATATCGGCTGGTCACCGCTGGTAACGTGTACCGGTGCGTTCCAGCCCCGCTACCTCAGACACTCGCGACGCCACCAGTGAGGCGTCGTGGATCGCCCGTACCGCCGATGCCGTGATCGAACACGCGAAACGGACCGGCGCGAGCAAGCTGGTGTGCGCGTCCGGAATCAGTCCCTCCGGCGACATCCACCTCGGCAACCTGCGAGAGGTGATGACCGCGCACCTGGTTGCCGAGGAGCTCCTCACCAGGGGCCTCGACGCGATTCACCACCACTCGTGGGACGACTACGACCGGTTCCGGAAGGTGCCGGCCGGAGTGCCGAAGCAATGGGCCGAGTACGTCGGTAAGCCCCTGGCCGCGGTCCCTGATCCGGCTGGAGTGTTCGAGTCGTACGCGGTACAACATATGACGCGGTTCACCGATGCACTGGAACGCCTGGGTGTCCGGATGCGGGAGGTTCGGCAGTCCGCCGCGTACCCAGCCGGGACCTACAACTCGCAGATTCGCGCAGCGCTGGATCGGCGAGCCGACATCTTCGATATTCTGGAGTCTTTCCAGACCGAAGGCCGCCATGAGACTCCTGCTGAGGAGCGGCGCGCCGCCTACTACCCGTACAAGCCGTATTGCGAAGTGTGCGGCAAAGATTCGACGGACGTGACTGGCTGGGACAGCACCACGATCACATACACCTGCCGGTGCGGGCACGGCGGCGGCCAGAGCCTCGCCGACGGTAGTCACCCTTCCGGGAAGCTGGTCTGGAAGGTGGACTGGCCGATGCGCTGGGCGTTCGAAGGTGTTCAGTTCGAGCCTGCGGGCGAGGACCACCATGCTCCGACCAGCTCGTTCGCGTCCGGTCGAGTCATCATTCGGGCGCTCTACGGCGCGGAGGCACCGTCGACGGCGGTGTACGCGTTCGTTCGGCCCGCCGGAGGCGGCGGCAAGCTGTCGAGCAGCGCGGGAGGTGCGGCTACGCCCGACACGATCCTGGAGATTCTCGAACCGCCGATGGTGCGATGGCTGTACGCGCGCCGCCTGCCTTCCAACGGATTCACCATCGACTTGTCCCCTTCAGCGATCGTCCGACTCTACGACGAGTGGGACCGCTACTGCGCAAAAGTTGCTGCGGGACAGGCATCTCCGGTGGAGGCGCATCTGCACGAGCTGTGTGTACGGACCCACACAGGTGCGGTCGAACAGTCAACTCGCCCGGTGTCGTTCCGGCAGTTGTCCGCCCTCGTCGATATCACCGCCGGGAATGCCGCTCAGATCGCACGACTGCTGCGCGAACAACTCACTGCCGAAGGCACCGATCAAGACCTGCCCGAGACTGACGATGCACTGCTGGCCGAGCTGGAGCCACGGCTGAGCAACGCGATCCGATACACCGAGTCCTTACCCGAAGCCGACCGAACCATCGTCCGCACGCAATTCAATGCCGACGTGTGGAGCGGGCTCGACGCTGCCACTCGTGCCGGCGTCGCGCTGCTGGTCGACCAGATGGGCGCGAATTGGACGCTGCCCGATCTCACCACCATGGTGTACGCGGTACCGAAGTTGATGGTTGGATTGCCTGCGGATGCCGAACCGACGCCGGAATTGAAGAAGCAGCAGCGAACTTTCTTCAAAGCGCTCTATCAGCTGCTGGTTTCTCGTGATACGGGCCCGCGCCTGCCGACTCTCCTGCTGTCGCTGGGTCCCGACCGCGCACGGACTCTGCTCACGCCAAGCTGATCGGACAAGTCCGTAGCGCGGACACACCATGGCTGCGGATCGACTGGATGAAGTGGTCGGCAGGGTGGTCTTCCGGTCAGTCGATCGGGAGCTCCGAACGACGGTCCGTGCCGAAGTCAGTCTCAACGGCACGCGCGAGCGGCTCCATGACCTCATCGTGGCGTGCGGGTGAGCGGATACGTCGCCCAACGCAACTCGACTTGCGATGAGGTTCGAGTCACGACGAGCAACTCACCCTGCAAACGTCCTGCGGCAGCACGGAAGCGCCCCGGGCCCTCGGCCATGAAATGCGTATCAGTAGCAGAGGGATCCGACGCAAGATGAGCGTGCAAGCCGTCGCGGCACCATCGGAGCACTATCTCGTCCGATTCGGACCACCAGATGCCGAGCAGATCTCGTACGTCTTTCGGACACGGCGGTGCGGGTTGCCACGCTGATGTCGGTGCCTCGGCTCGACCAGCGATCACATCGAGCGTCACTTCGGCGGCGAAGTCGCTGAGCGATATGCCGCGGGTAACGTTGGTGAGTGCAGCGACCACCGTGCGGCTGTGCCGATCAATGCTCAAGGCCGACTGAAATCCTGGCATTGCCCCGGTGTGCCCGCCGAGTAAATGATCTCCGTGCCGATCGAGGATGAGCCCCAGTCCCCATCCACGCTTCCAGGTCTGGGCGTCGACCATGATTTGCAAGGTGTGCATGGCGTCGATGACGGCAGGAGGCACGATAGTCGGCTCTCCCCCACACAATGCGTAACCCCATTTCAGCAGATCTGCTGAGGTGGACCACATTTGGCCGCCGACTCCGGCAGCCGCCTGGTCCATGACCGGCTCTCGGTGGGCGCCGTCGGTGTACGGATCGAGACGATATCCGAGGACCGCATCGGTTGAGGGCGTCCAGCTGGTGCGGGTCAGGTCGAGGGGTTCGAGGAAGGTGCGCTCGATCGCCGTCTCACACGCCTGGTCGGTGACCTGCTCGATGATCTGTCCGATGACCGCGTACCCGAGATTGGAGTAGTGCCATCGTTGTCCTGGTTCGGCGATGAGTTCGACGTGGCCGAAGGCATCGAGGAGTTCGCTTTTCGACGGCCCCTGCATGCTCTCCCACATGTCGACGGGGACTTCTCGTTGCAGTCCGCTGCTGTGTGAGAGCAGCATCCGCAGCGGCAGGTGCTCGAACGGAGTTCTGGGCAGGTACCGCCCGATCGGGGCGTCGAGATCGAGCGTGCCCCTTCGGCACAGCAATACCGTAAGGGCGGCGGTGAAGGTCTTGGTGATCGAGCCAATCCGGTAGCGGCTGTCGATGGTGGCCGGCACGAGGTTCTTCAGGTCGGCGAACCCCGCCGACGCTGCTGCGAGCAGTACTCCGTCCACCCCTGCCGCGACGGTCAGGCTGGGCAAATGGTTAGCGCTCTGCTCATGTGCGACGCGAGCTGCCAGTTTGGACTGGAAGTCGGTGTTCATAGGCCCCTTCCCGTCACTGACCAGCATCTCACACCGCCGTGACCTGGCAGATGTGCCGAGATGATCCCCGGGAAGGCGGAGAAGACGTCGGCAGGGTCGCCGGTTCCCCACTTTCCAGCTCTCGGACCCGCGGGACACGGTAGCGACCTATATTGCATCAGCAACCGGGGATGACGAGCGGGCCAGCGCTCAACTCGGGCGCACGCGCCCTGGGGGCTAGTTCAGCAGCTCACAACCCGCTGACCAGCGAAAACGGTCAGTCCTTCTTCATCTGCTGGTAGAACCCCCAAGATCCTGCGCCGACCTGGCCATCTTGGGGATTCTACCTATGCGGAACTCCGCCCCCTCTTCACACGGGGGTGGCGCGAAGGCGATGCCGCCCTTGCCGATAGGTCTCGGCCCGCCGGGATGCTCCACAACCCGTCCAGCCTCTACGATTCCGTACGCCACCGGTCTCGCTTCCGGATCCGGTGGCCGCGGCACGGCACATCCGAGGCGGTGGCGCGTCCGATCTTGCCGTACAACGCATCTCGCAGGGGGACTCATGAAATTCGGCATTCTCTTCGCAAACACGGGTCGGCTGAGTGAACCCGCCGCCGCGACCACACTCGCGAGATCGGCCGAGGACTGCGGATTCGAATCACTGTGGGCGAGCCATCACGTCGTGGTCCCCGCCGACTATGCCTCGCCATGTCCGTATACGCCGAACGGCCGGATGCCCGGCGGCGATGACGTGCCCATTCCCGATCCACTGATCTGGCTCGCCTATATTGCGGCGGCCACCGATACCATTCGACTGGCAACCGGCGCCGTTATTGTTCCGCTAATGGATCCTCTGGTATTGGCGAAGCAACTCGCCACCCTCGACCACCTCAGCGGCGGACGTGTGGAGTTCGGCGTCGGAATAGGGTGGATGAAGGAGGAATTCGATGCCCTGCGCATCCCCTTCGAGGACCGGGGCGGACGGACCGACGAGTACATTGCCGCGATTCGAGCATTGTGGACACAACCGGTCGCCAGTCACCACGGAAAATACATCAACTTCGACAACTGCATCCTGCGCCCCTCACCCGCCCGAGGATCCATCCCGATTCATATAGGTGGCAACTCCTTGGCATCCGCCCGCCGGGCCGGGAGTTACGGAGACGGATTCCTACCCATGTCCAGAGATGTGGAGGCGCTACAGCCATTGTTGGCGGAAATGCGAAAGGCCGCGGCAGCGGCGGACCGAGATCTGGATGACATCGAAGTAACCGTCACTTCCACACAAATCGGAAGGAATGCGCTCCCAGAGCTGGAGAACCTGCAGAAACTCGGCGTAAGCCGAATATTGGTTCCCGCCGGGCTATTCTGGGGCGACCCGGTGGCGGGGCTACAGAAGTACCATGCCGAGGTCATACGCCCCTTCACCGGCCGCTGAACCTAGCGGCACACTGGCCCGCACGCTAGGATTCGAGCATCACGCCAAGGGGAGGACATGTATGGCTCGGCTTCGTTTCGGATACTTCATCGCACCGTTCCATCGCGCGGGCACAAACCCGACACTCGCATTGCAAAGAGACCTCGAGTTCATCGACCATATCGATGCACTCGGCTATGACGAGGTGTGGCTGGGCGAGCATCACTCGGCCGGTACCGAGATAATCAGCTCACCAGAGATCTTCATTGCCGCCGCCGCGCAACGCGCCAAGCGGATCCGGTTCGCGACGGGTGTAATCTCACTTTCTTACCACAATCCATTGTGGGTCGCCGATCGACTACTGCTGCTCGATCATCTGACGCACGGCCGGGTGATCGGCGGCTTCGGCCCGGGTTCGCTCCCCACCGATGCGGGAATGATCGGACTGTCGCAAACCGACACCCGCCAACTGCTGGAGACGAACCTCGATATCGTGGTCCGGCTGCTTGCCGGGGAAACCGTCAGCGCCAAAACCGCCACCCATGAACTGGTCGACGCCCAATTGCAACTCGCGCCTTACACCGATGGCGGAATTCCGCTCGCGGTTGCCGCGGTCTCCTCACCGACCGGCGCACGCCTGGCCGGCAAGCACGGCATCGGACTCATCTCCATAGGCTCGACGCTGACGATCGAGAACTTCAACGCCCTCACCTATCACTGGGGTATCGCCGAAGAACGGGCCGCGGCATTCGGCAAACAGGTTGATCGCAAGAATTGGGCACTGGCCAGCCCCTTCCACATCGCCGAGACCGACGAACAGGCCCGTGAAGAGGTCAAATACGGCATCGAGTCCTGGTTCCGCTACTTCCAGAAGGTGGCCGCCTTCCCGCATCTGACCATGCCGGGGCAGGAGATCGACGAGATGATCACGATCATCAACGAGCTCGGCGCCGGCGTCATCGGCACTCCGGAACGCGCACGGGCACAGGTGCAACGACTGTGGGATCAGTCCGGCGGGTTCGGCTGCATGCTTCAGATGGGGCACGAATGGGCGAATCCGGCGGCCACCAAACGGTCCGCCGAACTGTTCGCCGCCGAGGTGATGCCGCACTTCCAGGGCCAAGCGCAGCCGACCCTGGATGCCGCCGACCGCGCGGCGCGTGTTCGCGACGATCTCGCGCAGGCGCACCAGCAGGCCATCGACCAGGCGACCCAGAAGTACCAGCACGAAGTCGGCTTGTAACCGGTTCCAGACAGGGGAGGAGGCGACAGCATGCCTGGAGCACTGGAATTCGATCCGTTCTCGGAGGACTACTTCAACGGACCGTACGAAACCTATCGTCGGCTACGCGAAGAGGCTCCGGTCTACTACAGCGAAAAGTACGACTTCTACGCGCTGAGCCGGCATGTCGACGTCGCGGCCGGGCACAAGAATTTCGACACATACTCTTCGGCGGACGGCGTCGACCTCGGGTCGGTGCAATCGGGCGAGCCCCCGATGCACAAGTCGATCATCGTCATGGATCCGCCCGAGCACCGCCATATGCGGGGCTTGGTCAACAAGGTGTTCACACCACGCGCGATCGAAGAACTACGCCCCTTGGTGACAGACCTGATCGACCGCCATCTCAAAGCCGCGAGCCCCGTGGAATTCGATGTCGTCCAAGACTTCTCGGCATTGTTTCCCATCGAGGTCATCACCACGATGCTCGGTGTTCCCGGCGAACGGCGCGAGCAGATTCGACTGTGGCTGGACGAATTCCTGCACCGCGAGCCCGGTGCGGTGAAGATTTCACACTCCGGTCTGCATGCAGCCATCCAGATGGCGGTCGTCTACTACCAGGTGGTCAAGGAGCGTAGGGCGCGGCCCCGCAACGACATGATCAGCGACTTGGTGTCGGCCAAGGTACAACGTGAGAACGGCGAGTTCACCGGTCTGGACAATACCGAGATCGCCCAATTCGCAATCGTTCTCGGCGGCGCGGGCGCGGTCACCGTCACCCGGCTGGTGGCCAGCATGGTGGTGCTGTTCGCACAGCACCCCGAGCAGTGGGCAAAATTGCAGGCCGACCGCAGCAAGATTCCCGCCGCGGTCGAAGAGGTACTCCGCTACGAATCACCCACCCAGTACAACGTGCGCCGCTCCACGCAAGACGTCACCCTGCACGGCGTCACAATTCCGGCGGGCAAACCGGTATTCCTGCTCATCGGTGCGGCCAATCGAGATCCCGACGCCTGGCCAGAGCCGGATGTCTTCGATATCGATCGAGATCGCACCCAGGCCCTGAATCTCGGATTCGGCTACGGCATCCATACCTGCCTGGGCGCTGCGCTCGCCCGCATGGAAAGCGCGATCGCGCTGCAACGATTGCTCGACCACATGCCGCGCTACGAGGTCGACTGGGCGGGCTGCCGCCGGGTGAACATGCAGAATCTCGCGGGCTGGAACAACGTCCCGGTGCGAGTACTGCCGTGAATCGATACGAATCCAGACACCAACCACATGGGGAGAAATACGAATGACGTCGCCCGATGCCGACCTCGAGAAGTTCATCCAGCGTTACCTGGAAATCGTCGGCGACCACGATTTCGAACAACTCGGTGAGCTGCTGACCGACGACTGCGAGTTCACCCTCGTCCCCATCAGTCATACCTGGCGGGGCCCGGCGGAAGTCATCGCCGCACTCACCGTTTCGGGAGATGGCAAATCGCACGACGACCAAGCGGCGGTACGCATCCTCAACTGGTTCAGAAACGACGAATACGTCGTCCTCGAGTACGAACGCACGGCGATCGTCGCCGGCGTCCGGCTGAACATCGACGGGTATTGCTGGGTAGCCCACATTCGGGACGGCCGTTTCGACTCCATCCGCGAGTACATCAATCCCAGCAATCCGGCGGCAGCCATCCTCGTCGGCCTGGTGCTGCGGGCCTACCCCCACCTCGCTCGCCGAAAAATGAAGAAGACAGGAAGCGCCGCCTGAACTGGCGGGTGCAGGCAGATCGGCCCCCTCCAGTCGCGCGCTATCGGGGATGGACTCGCAGGTGAAGATCCGCGGCCATCGAGTCGATCGGGAGAGGTCGATCAAGCCGTCCGGCGCGGCAGCTCGGTCCACGACGCGGCGGCGTAAAGCTCTCGCCCATAACGGTTCCTATCGCGACAGTTCCTCCCCGGAGTAGCGCGCAAGCTGGCCGGGCGTGGCCGTAGGCGGTGCTTGCTCCAAGATTACGTGCGCATTGGTACCACTCAGCCCGAAGGACGACACGCCGGCCCGGCGGGGACGCCCGTCGGCCGGCCACTCCCGCGCCTCGGTGAGCAGGCTCACCGCACCGGCATCCCAATCGACGTGCCGGCTCGGCCGGTCCACATGCAGCGTCGCGGGCAGAACGCCGCGCCGCAACGCCTCCACCATCTTGAGAACACCGGCCAGACCCGAAGCCGCCTGGGTATGGCCGATATTCGACTTCACCGAGCCCAGCCACAGCGGTCGGTCGGCCGGGCGATCCTGCCCGTAGGTGGCCAGCAACGCCTGCGCCTCGATGGGATCGCCCAGCGTGGTACCGGTGCCGTGTGCCTCCACCACGTCGATCTCGTTCGGGTCCAGGCCGGCATCGGCCAGGGCCGCCCGGATGACGCCCTGTTGGGCCGGGCCGTTCGGCGCGGTCAGACCATTGCTGGCCCCGTCCTGGTTGATCGCGGAACCGGCGACCACCGCCAGCACCGGATGACCCAGCCGCACGGCATCCGAAAGACGCTCCAGTACAACGACACCCACGCCCTCGGAGAAGCCTGTGCCGTCGGCGGCGTCCGCGAACGCCTTGCACCTGCCGTCTGGCGCGAGCCCACGTTTGCGCGCGAATCCGACGAACACCCCCGGCGACGCCATGATGGTGGCACCGCAGGCCAATGCCATCGAGCATTCGCCGGAACGCAGCGCTTGGGTGGCGAGATGCAGCGCGACCAGTGAGGACGAGCACGCGGTGTCCACCGTCATCGCCGGGCCCACCAAACCCAGGAAGTAGGCGACCCGGCCGGAGCTCAGGCTGAACGTGGTGCTCTCGCCCAGATACGCCTCGGCTTCCGGCGGCACATTGTTCAGCAGGCGGGCCGCGTAGTCCGCGTAGGTGATGCCGGTGTACACGCCGGTTGCGCTGCCCCGCAGGGAGGTCGGGTCGATTCCGGTGTGCTCCAGCGCTTCCCATGACACCTCGAGCAGCAATCGCTGCTGCGGGTCCATCGCCAGTGCCTCCCGCGGGCTGATGCGGAAGAAGTCGGCGTCGAATTCGGCCACGCCATCGAGGAAGCCGCCGGCCCGCGCGTAGGTCGTACCGGTGTGATCGGGGTCCGGATGATACAGATCGGCCAGATTCCAGCCGCGGTCGGAGGGGAAGCCGCTCAGCACATCCCGGCCCTGCGCCACCACCTCCCACAGCGCGTCGGCGGAGTCCGCCCCGCCGGGATACCTGCAGCCGCTGCCGACGATGACCACCGGATCATCACCGCTCGGCCGCACCACCGCTCCCCCGGACGGCGGCGCGGGCGGTGTGCTCTCGGCTGTCAGATGGCGGGCCAGGGTCGCCGGTGTCGGGTAGTCGAATACCGCGGTCACGGGCAGCCGCACACCGGTCGCCCGTTGCAGCCGATTGCGGAACTCCACCGCGCTGAGCGAATCGAACCCGAGCTCGGTGAACGAGCGATCGACCGAAACCGATTGCCGACCAATGGAACCGAGTACCGCGCTGACATGTTCGACGATTGCCGCCAGCATCTGCTGCTCGCGTTCGGCGGCGGTACGGGCGACCGGCGGCATCCCGGCGGACGCTCGCGTGGCGCGGGCGGCTTGCCGGGCGGGTACCAGGGCGCGCACCAGTGCGGGGATATCGTCCAGGGCCGCGAGGGCGGCGGTGTCGATCCGCGCGGGTACCACGGCCGCGCGGGTGCTCGTCAACGCCGTATCGAACAGGCGCAGTCCCTCCGCTGCGGATAGCGCGACCAGGCCACCCCGGCTCAGCCGCGCCTTGTCCTGCGCATCGAGATGTCCGGTCATCGCGCTGGACCGGGCCCACCGCCCCCATGCCATGGAGACCGCCGGCAGACCATGGTGCCTGCGGTGCTGCGCCAGCGTGTCCAGGAAGACGTTGGCGGCGGCGTAGTTCGCCTGACCATGTGCGCCGACCACGCCCGCCACCGAGGAAAACAATACGAACGCGGCCAGATCGGCGTCGCGGGTGAGCTCGTGTAGATGCCACGCGGCGTCCAACTTCGGTCGCAGCACCGCGTCGAGCCGCTGCTGAGTCATCGACTCGAACAGCGCATCGTCGAGAATTCCGGCGGCATGGATGACGGCCGTCAACGGGTGCCGCGGCGAGATGCCCGACAGGACGGCTGCCAGGGCGTCGCGGTCCGCCGCATCGCACGCGGTCACGGTGACCGCGGCACCGAGGGCTTCCAGCTCACCGATGACCTCGTCCGCGGATCCCCGGCGGCTGAGCAGCAGCAGATGCCTGACACCGAATTCGGTAACCAGGTGCCGGGCCAGCAGGCCACCGAGCATTCCGGTGCCACCGGTGATCAGCACGGTTCCGGCCGGATCGAGCGGCCTGGGTACCGACAGCACGAGTTTGCCGAGGTGCCGCGCCTGCGCCATGAACCGATACGCCGCGGGTGCCTCACGCAGATCCCACGCGCGAATCGGCAGCGGGCGCAGTGCGTCCGCATCGAGGAGCGCGACGATCTCGGACAGCATCCGCTGCAGCTGGTCCGGCCCGGCCTCCACCAGATCGAATGCGAGATAGCGGACTCCGGCGTATTCGGCCGCCACCCGCTCGGGGTCGCGGAGGTCGGCCTTGCCCATTTCGATGAAGGCACCGCCCGGCGCGACCAGTCGCAGTGAGGCGTCGAGCAACTCGCCGGTGAGCGAATTGAGTACGACATCCACGCCGGCCGCGCCGAACCGCGCCCGGCACCGGTCCTCGAAGTCGAGCGTGCGGGACGAGCCGAGGTGGTCGTCGGCGAAACCCATATCCCGCAATGTGTCCCACTTGCCCGGGCCGGCCGTAGCGAACACCTCCAACCCGAAATGCCGCGCCAGCGCCACCGCCGCCATACCGACGCCGCCGGTCGCGGCGTGCACCAGAATCCGCATGCCCGCACGGACTTCGGCGAGTTCGGTCAATGCGTAGTACGCGGTCAGGTATGCCACTGGAATCGCGGCGGCCTGCGCGAAAGTCAGCCCGGCGGGAATCGGCGCCAGCGTGCGGCGATCGGTCACCACCACCGGACCCGCACCGGTGAACAGACCGAACACTCGGTCTCCCGGAACCAGGTCCTCCACCTCCGCGCCGACATCGAGCACCACGCCCGACCCCTCGGCGCCTACGCCGGCCGTCCGATCGGGGTAGGTGCCGAGCGCGATCAGCACATCACGGAAGTTGATACCGGTGGCGCGCACACCGACGCGCACCTCCCGCGGCCCGATCGGCCGATCCGCCTCGGGCCACGGCCGCAACACGAAGTCGTCAACATCCAAGGTGCCCGCGCCGAGCGTGGCCAGGCCCCAGCCTCCGCCGGGTGCGGGCACGGCGAGTGCGGGCTGTCCGTCGTCCCTGACCAGGCGGGGTACCAGCGCGGCACCGTCGCGCCAGGCCAATTGCGGTTCGCCGGTCCGAACCGCGACGGCGGCCACCGCGGCGACCTGCGTCCAGTGCTCGACGTCGACCAGCACGATCCGATCCGGGTGCTCCGACTGCGCCGACCGCAGCAGACCCCAGACCGGCGCATGCCACAGCTCGCCGACATCCTCGCCATGGACCGACACCGCCCGGCAGGTGACCACCAGCAGCGGCTGATCGGATCCGGTTGCCAGCCAGCGCTGTACCCGTTCCAGTGCCCAGGCGACCGCGGCGCGAGCCGACCCCGCCAGCTCGGCACCGTGTGGCGCTGCGGCCGATCGCACCATCAAGACCGGCTGCCCCGCCGCTCCGGCACGATCCTGGTCGTCGATCGCGACCCACGGGACGGGCTTCGCGGCCGGCAACGGTAGCGGCACCCATGCCACCGCGAATTGTGACCGGGGCACCGATCCGGTCGAAATGAATTGCGACAGTGGGATATCCCGCACTGTCAGCGATTCGATCGAGGCCACCAGCGCGCCCCCGGGATCGGCCATTCGGATCCGCACCTGACGGTCGCCGACTCTGGTCAGCTGGACCCGAAGGGCGGTCGCGCCGATCGCGTGTATCGACACCCCGGACCAGGTGAACGGCAGCGCCACCAGGCCGTCGGCGGGTTCGAATCCGGCCAGCGCGATGACCTGTAGTGCGGCGTCGAAAAGGGCGGGGTGCAGACCGTAGCGTCCGGCATCCTCCGGCTCCGGCAGCGTCACCTCGGCGAAAACCTCGTCCGCGCCACGCCGCCACGCCGCGTGCAGGCCCTGGAACGCGGGGCCGTACTCGTAACCCCGCGCGGCGAAGTCCGCGTACAAGTGGTCGACATCGATCTCGACCGCGTCAGCCGGCGGCCACGACACCGATTCGGGCATCGGCGGCGCCGGTGTGCGCGGCGACAACTCGCCCGAGACATGGCGGAGCCAGTTCTGCTCGCCGTCCTCGGTCGCCGCAGCATCGCGCGAGTACACCGACACCGTGCGGATGCCGCCCTGTTGCGGGCCACCGACGACCACCCGCAGCTGCGTCGCCCCGGTGTCGGGCACCACCATTGGGGTCTGGAGCACGAGTTCGGCCACGACCGGGCAGCCCACCTGTTCGCCCGCTCGCACGGTCAGTTCGACCAGGGCCGCACCGGGCAGCAGCACCGAGTCCCCGACTACGTGGTCGCGCAGCCACCCGGCCGATGTCGGGCGTAACCGGCCCGTCACCACTACACCGCCGGAATCCGGTTGTGCCACGGCCACGTCCAGGATGGGGTGGTCGATCGTGGACAGTCCCAGCTTGCTCCCGCCCACCCCCCTCGGCTCGGTCCAGTACGACTGCGGGTCCCAGGCGTAGGTGGGCAGATCCACGCGACCGGTCGCGGGCATCAACCGGGTCCAGTCCAGTCCGAGTCCACCGGTATGCAGGTACGCGATCGCGCGATCGCGAGCGCGCGGGCCGTTCTCGTCGCGACGCAGAGTGCCGACCGCGACGACCGGGTGGCCGCAATCCGCAGCGGTGGTTTCGATGGCGGTGGTCAGGCTCGGATGGGGACTCGGCTCGACGAAGAACCGGTAGCCCTCGGCCAGCATCCGCTCGATGGTGTCGGCGAAACGGACCGGCTCGCGCAGATTGCGGTACCAGTAGTCCGCCGGGAGCGGTTCGGCGGGCAGCGGCTCGCCCGAGACAGTGGAATACCAGGTGATCGCGGCCGGACCGGATTCGATCCCGGCCAGCTCGGCCGCCAACAGCTCCCGCAGCGGATCGACTTGCGGGCTGTGCGACGCGTAGTTCACGGCCAGCAGACGGCCGAAGACCCGCTCCTCCTCCAGTTCCGCCATCAGTGCCGTCACGGCCGCGCGGTCGCCGGTCAATACGGTGGACGCGCGACTGTTCACCGCGGCCACCGACACTCCGGCGCCCAGCCTCGGTTCCAGCGCGGCAACAGGCAAACCGACCACCGCCATCGCACCGCCGCCGATGGTCGCGAGCGCCCGGCTGCGCCGGGTAACCACGGCGGCCGCCGCTTCCAGCCCGAGCGCGCCGCTGACATACGCCGCGGCGATCTCGCCTTGACTGTGGCCTATGACGGCATCCGGTACCACCCCGGCCGCCTGCCACATGGCAGCCAGCGACACCATCACCGCGAACAGCATCGGCTGGACGATATCGTCGTCGCGCAGTGCGGGCGCGTCCACGTCGCCGCGTAGCACAGCCACGGCGGACCAGCCGGTCTGCGGGCGCAGTGCGGCGTCGCAGCGCATGAATTCGGTTCGGAACACCGGGGATTCGGACCACAGGTCGCGGCCCATCCGTAGCCACTGCGACCCCTGCCCCGGGAAGACGAACGCCACCTTGCCCGAGATCATCGCCTCGGCCGGACCCGCTACGTCCGGTGTCCGTTCACCATGAGCGGCCGCCCGCAGACCGTCGAGCAACTCTTCGCGGTCGGCCGCCACGACCACCGTTCGGCGCTCGAAGTGTGTGCGGTGCAAAGCGAGTGACCGTGCCAGTGGCGGTAGTGCGAGGTCCGGATTCGATTCCAGCAGACCGATCAGGCGCTCGAACTGACCTCGGAGTGCGGCGTCGCCCCGGGCCGAGACGGGAAACAGGGTCGCGGTGCCCGCGAACTCCGGCTCGGCGACCGGAGCCGGCGCCTCCTCGAGAACAACGTGCGCGTTGGTGCCGCTGATCCCGAACGCGCTCACCCCGGCCCGTCGTGGCCGCGCACCGCGCGACCACCACGCCAGGCGGTTCTGCACCACTACACCGCCTGCCTCCCAGTCGACGTGCGCCATCGGCCGATCGGCGTGCAATGACGCCGGAATGATCTCGTGCCGCAGGGCGAGAACGGTTTTGATCACGCCGACGATCCCGGCCGCGGCCTGCGCGTGCCCGAGATTGGACTTCACCGAACCCACGCCCACCGCACGCCCCGGTTCACGGCCGGGCCCGAAAACCCGCGCCAATGCCCGCATCTCGATCGGATCGCCGAGTTTCGTGCCGGTGCCGTGCGCCTCCACGTAGTCGATGTCGGCCGGATTCACCCCCGCTGCTGCCAGCGCTGCCCGGATAACGCGTTCCTGCGCAAGACCGTTCGGCGCGGTCAAGCCCTGACTGCGGCCGTCGGAGTTGACGGCCGAACCCCGCAGCACCGCCAGCACCGGATCACCGTCCCGCACCGCGTCGGCCAGCCGCTTGAGCAGCACCACGCCACAGCCTTCGGCCCACACCATGCCATCGGCGTCGGCGGAGAACGGCCGGCACACCCCGGACGGCGACATCACGCGCAGCCGACTGAATTCCACATGCGTTTCCGGACCGACCAGCACCGTGGCCCCGCCCGCGAGAGCCTGATCGCACTCGCCCGCTCGCAGGGCCTGCGCCGCCAGATGCAAGGCCACCAGCGACGACGAACACGCCGTATCGACCGCTACCGCCGGACCGTGCAGGCCGAGCTGATAGGCGATCCGGCCCGCCGCCACACTGGTCGCCGAACCGGTTCCCACATAGCCGTCGAGCTGGGCCAGCTCCGCGCCGGCCAGATAGGTGCTGCCGTACAAGCCCAGATATACGCCGGTCGACGTGCCGTTCAGGGTGCGCGGATCACGTCCGGCCCGTTCGATCGCCTCCCAGCTGGTCTGCAACAGGAGCCGCTGCTGCGGATCCATCGACGCCGCCTCCCGCGGCGTGATGCCGAAGAAGGCGGCGTCGAATTCGTCGATCCGGTCGAGGAATCCGCCGCGCAGCGTGTACGCCGTCCCGGCCATCTCGGGGTCCGGATGGTACAGCCCGTCGAGCTGCCATCGCCCCGCGGGTACCTCGCCGATCACATCCCGTTCGCCGGAAAGTAACCGCCACAACGCATCCGGATCGTCCGCGCCGCCGGGCAGTCGGCATGCCATCCCCACGATCGCCACCGCGTCGTCGCCGGTCATGGATGGTGCGACGATCGCCGGCGAACTCGTCTCGCCGAGCGCCGCGCCGATGGCCGTGATCGTCGGGTGTTCGAAGACCAGACTCGGATCGATATCCCGGCCGATCGCTTCGGCCAATCGTGCGGTCAGTTCCACCAAACCGCTGGAGCCGAGCCCGAATTCGGCCAGCGGACGGTCGACCGGTATCCGTTCCGGTCGCAGGCCGGTGGC
>NZ_JBHWHH010000150.1:0-17503 GCF_042732555.1 Nocardia sp. NPDC059764 | reverse complement strand
CCTTCCTCGTGGTGGGCGAAGGGGGACTTGAACCCCCACGTCCTTACGGACACTGGCACCTGAAGCCAGCGCGTCTGCCATTCCGCCACTCGCCCGAGCGACGAGAAGAACGTATCACGGGGTTTGCGCCAAAACGAAATCGCCTGGTTATCGGGGGTGCGCATGCTTCGCGGCGCAGTGGGTACGCCCCGGGAACCTGGGCTCGCCGCCAAGAGTTACAGGTGTGGACGATCGTGGATATCATGCAAAGACCGTGTCCCTCCGGCGACACGCCATGCCTGCGTGTTGCATTCCGGGACGCTCCACGCACGACTATTGGCAGGTCAGAAACGACACGACCCGGGAAGGAGGGGCGATGGGGTTCGTTTCCCGCTTCGAGCGCCGCCTCCAGGGGGCTGTCGGTGATGTCTTCGCCCGGGCGTTCGGCGGCAGTGTGGTTCCCCAGGAGGTCGAGGCCGCACTGCAGCGTGAGGCCGGCGACCATGTCCAGGATCTGGGCGGGGGACATCTGCTGGCTCCCAACAGCTACGTCATCACCGTCAACGAGTCCGATCTCCGGCAACTCGTGCACGGTGAAGGCCAGCCGGATCAGCAGGTCGCCACGGAGGATTACCAGCTCACCGTGCGTGCGTTCGCCAAACATCTGCAGGACCACATCCGTGAGCAAGGGTGGCAGACCTACGGCGAAGTGCACGTGGAGTTCGAGGCATCCCCTACGCTGCACACCGGACAGTTCAGGACGCGCGGCCGGGTGGATCCGGACGCGGGCAGGCGGGCCAGCCCGTCACCGGGACCTGAACGCCCACAACGACCCAACCCGCAACCAGGAGCTGGCCCCATGACGCAGAACTCAGGCTACGACCCCAGCCGTGAGCCCGCGGAGTCCGATCCGCGGAACCGCGGGTACGCGCCCCCGCCTGCGGGCCGCCCCGGTCAGCAGGGGTACGGCGAGTACGGCTACGGCCAGTCCGAGCAGGGCTACGGCGAGTACCAGAACGGCTACGACTACCAGCAGCAGGGCGGCGGCTACGGCGCCCAGCAGCAGGGTGGCTACGCCGAGCAGGGCTACGGCCAGCAGGGCGGGTACGGCGCGCCCGATCAGGCCTACGGTCAGCAGCAGGGCTATGCCGACCAGCAGGGCTACGGCCAGCAGCAGGGCTACGAGCAGGGCTACGGCGACCAGCAGGGCTACGGCCAGCAGCAGGGTTACGCCGACCCGGGCTACGGGCAGCAGCAGGGCTACGGCCAGCAGGGCTACGAGCAGGGCGGCGGCTACGGCGGCCAGCAGCAGGGCGGGTACGCCGACCAGGGCTACGGCGGCCAGCAGCAGGGTTACGCCGACCAGGGCTACGGGCAGCAGCAGGGCTACGAGCAGGGTTACGGCGACCAGCAGGGCTACGGTCAGCAGGGCTATGACCAGCAGCAGGCGGGTTACGGCGCGGCTCCCGCGCGGGGGGCCTCGGGCTACTCGGCGACGCTGCAGCTGGACGACGGCTCCGGCCGCACCTATCAGCTGCGCGAGGGCAGCAACATCATCGGTCGTGGGCAGGACGCGCACTTCCGGCTGCCGGACACCGGAGTTTCCCGGCGGCACATCGAGGTCCGCTGGGACGGTCAGACCGCGATGCTCTCGGACCTCGGTTCGACCAATGGCACGCTGGTCAACGGGTCTCCTGTCCAGGATTGGCAGCTGGCCGACGGGGATGTCATCCGCGCCGGGCATTCCGAGATCCTGATCCGGATCGTCTGATCCCGTAAGCTCGCGGTGCAGGTCACGATATGACTAGGAATTCCTCGGTCGTATCGTGATCGCAACCGGTCGACGGCCCTATGATGCTGCCATTACTCGCGGCGGACTCTGGCCGCGCTGACACGCAACACACCGGTTGGGGGTCACGGAGCCATACCTCCGTAACTGCCCCGTACCTACGACATGGTCGAACAGGAGGTGGAGCACCGTGCAGGGACTGATCCTGCAATTGACCCGTGCGGGGTTCCTGCTGCTGTTGTGGCTGTTCGTGTGGGCGGTGCTCCGGACCCTGCGCAGCGATATCTACGCGGCTTCCGGCCTTCGGGTCGCGCCTCGGGCCGCAGGCGGTTCCGCGGTGCTCCCATCTTTTCGCCGGGGCCAGAAGGGCGCCAAATATCTCGTGGTGACTCAGGGTTCTCTCGCCGGCACCCGCATCTCACTCGGCCAGCAGCCGGTGCTGATCGGGCGCGCGGACGACTCCACACTGGTCCTCACCGACGACTACGCCTCCACCCGCCACGCGCGACTGTCTCCGCGCGGTGAGGATTGGTACGTCGAGGATCTCGGTTCCACCAACGGGACCTACCTCGACCGGTCGAAGGTCACCACTCCGGTCCGAGTTCCACTCGGCACCCCTGTCCGTGTCGGCAAGACAGTGATCGAGCTGCGATCGTGACACTTGTTCTCCGCTACGCAGCGCGCAGCGACCGTGGTCTCGTCCGAGCCAATAACGAGGACTCCGTCTACGCCGGTGCGCGACTGCTCGCGCTGGCGGACGGCATGGGCGGCCACGCCGCCGGTGAGGTCGCCTCGCAACTGATGATCGCCGCCCTGGCGCATCTGGACGACGACGAGCCCGGCGACGACCTGCTCGGCAAGCTCAATCGTGCCGTGCACGAAGGCAATGCGTCCATCGCCGACCAGGTCGAGGAGGAGCCGGAACTCGACGGCATGGGCACCACGCTCACCGCCATCCTGTTCGCCGGCCGCAAACTCGGCCTCGCCCACATCGGCGACTCCCGCGCCTATCTGCTCCGAGGCGGTGAACTGGCCCAGATCACCCGTGACGACACCTTCGTGCAGTCGCTGGTCGACGAGGGACGAATCACCCCGGAACAGGCCCACACCCATCCGCAGCGCTCGCTGATCATGCGGGCGCTCACCGGCAACGAGATCGACCCCACCCTGGTGGTGCGCGAGGCCCGGGCCGGAGACCGCTACCTGCTGTGCTCGGACGGCCTGTCCGACGTGGTCAGCGACGAGACCATCGCCAACACCCTGCGCGAGGGCACCACCGACGAGGCGGCCGACCGGCTCATCGAATTGGCCTTGCGCAGTGGCGGTCCCGACAACGTGACCGTGGTGGTCGCCGACGTCATCGACCTGGACTACGGCCAGAGCCACCCCATCGTGGCGGGCGCGGCGTCCGGCGAGGACGAGGACACTCCCCCGCCGAACACTGCCGCCGGCCGGGCCGCCGCCATGCGCCCGCCGCGGGCCACCCCGCGCCGCACGGTGGCGCAGCCCGAACCCGAACCACCCAAGAAGAGCCACAAGCTGCGCTGGCTGGCGCTGTCGCTGGCCCTGCTGGTGGCCGTCGGCGCGGGTCTCACCGTGGGCTACAACATGATTCGCAGCAACTACTACGTCGGCGTGGACGGCGAGAAGGTGGTCGTACTGCGCGGCCTGCCCGGTTCGGTGCTCGGCTACTCGATCCGCGATGTGGATCAGGTCGGATGTGTCACGCGCGCCGGTGAATTGACGCTGGCCGCGCCCGGCGACAAGTTCCCCGCCGGTTGTGTCCCGCTGACCCGTGAGGCGCTGCGCCCCAGCGGCCGGGATTCGGTCGACAAGGGCCTGCCGCCGGGCTCGCGCGACGACGCCATCAAGCAGATCCGCATGCTGGTGTCGACCGAGCTGCTGCCGCCCTGCGAGACCAAGGCGCAGGCGCCCAGCACCCCGACCACGACTCCGGCCCCGCCCGCCGACCCGAACCAGCCGGGCGCCTCGGTCACCCCCACCCCCGCCGCACCGACCGCCGTCCCCGGCGGCCTCAGCGGCGGTGAACGGACCGGCGAGAACCACCCGCTGGAGCACAAGTCCGAGCAGCCGAACCCGCCGGCCACCACCGTTCCCACCACCACGGCACCGCAGAACCCGGGGCAGAACTGCAGGACGGCGGACTGATGTCCGCACCGGCACCGCCGTTCACTGGGGCCTTCCCCAGTCCACCCGGCGGATTCGCTCCTGCGCCGCCGCCCGCCACCCGGCGCAATGTCGAGTTGCTGCTGTTGGGGCTGGCGGCCCTCATCACCACCGTGTCCCTGGTGTTGGTGGAGGCCAGTCAGGAGCAGGCGATCACCTGGGAGATCGCCAAGCTCGGTGCCGCGTACCTGGCCCTGTTCGGCGTCGCGCATCTGGCGGTGCGGCGGTTCGCGGCGTTCGCGGATCCGCTCCTACTACCGATCGCGGCGCTGCTGAACGGGTTGGGCCTGGTCGTGATTCACCGCGTGGACCTAGCGCAGGCCCAAGACGCCGCCTTCGCCAACCTGCCCATCCCCTCCCCCGACGCCAACCAGCAGGTGCTGTGGACGGGGTTGGGGATGGTGGTCTTCATGGGGTTGTTGATCGCGCTGCGCGACTACCGCAGCCTGGCCCGCTACTCCTACACGGTGGGCCTGCTCGGGTTGGTCGCGCTCGCGCTGCCCGCGCTGCTGCCGGACCGGTACTCCATGGTGAACGGCGCGAAGATCTGGATCCGGCTGCCCGGCTTCAGCGTTCAGCCCGGCGAGTTCGCCAAGATCGCGCTGATCGTGTTCTTCGCCGGGGTGCTGGTGTCCAAGCGCGACCTGTTCACCGGCGCGGGCAAGCACGTGTTCGGCATGGAGTTGCCGCGCATGCGCGACATGGGACCGATCCTGCTGGTGTGGGTGGTCTCGGTGGGCGTGCTGGTGGTCGAGAAGGATCTGGGCACCTCGCTGCTGATCTTCGCGACCGTGCTGTGCATGCTCTACATCGCGACCGAGCGAGTGGGCTGGGTGGCGGTCGGGCTGGTGCTGCTGACCATCGGATTCGTGTTCGCCTACAACGCGTTCGGGCATGTGCGGGTCCGGGTCTCGACCTGGCTGCACCCGTTCGACGACTACTCCAGCACCGGCTACCAGATCTCGCAGTCGATGTTCGGCCTGGCCACCGGCGGTCTCGCGGGAACCGGTCTGGGCAGCGGGAATCCGTCGAAGGTGCCGTTCGCGAAGACCGACTTCATCATCGCCGCCATCGGTGAGGAGCTCGGCCTGATCGGCCTGGCGGTGATCCTCATGCTGTTCTGCATCCTGTCGGTGCGCGGCATCCGCACCGCGCTGGCCATCCGCGACAGCTTCGGCAAGTTGCTCGCGTCGGGGCTGGCCTTCACCATTGCCATCCAGGTGTTCGTCGTGGTCGGCGGAGTCACCAAGCTGATTCCGCTGACCGGGTTGACCACCCCGTTCATGTCGTACGGCGGTTCGTCGCTGCTGGCGAACTACGTCCTGCTGGGAGTGCTGATCAAGATTTCCGACGCCGCCCGCCGCCCGGCGCCCGCCCGCAAGCGGGCCGAGCCGATCGCGGACGCGTCGACACAGATGCTGCGCAAGGTCGAATCGGATACAGCCCGGGTGAACCCGCCGGTTCGCAAGGTCGAGGGGGGTGCCGGGTGAACACGCCTCTGCGCCGGGTGGCGCTGGCGGTGATGGCGATGATCGTCGCGCTGCTGATCAACGCCACCTACGTGCAGGTCCAGATCGGCCCGATCGGCAAGGCCGACAGCCTGCGCAATGATCCGCGCAACGATCGGGTGCTGCTCGACGAGTACGCCCGCCAGCGCGGCCAGATCTCCGCGGCCGGAACGGTGCTCGCGAGTTCGGTCGCCACCGACGACCGCTACAAGTACCTGCGCACCTATCCGACCGATCCGATGGCCTACGCGCCGGTGACCGGCTTCTACTCGCTGCAGAACGGCAACAACGGACTCGAGCACACCGAGGACTCGGTGCTCAACGGTTCGGACAACCAGCTGTTCGGACGGCGGCTCATCGACCTCATCTCGGGCCGGGATCCGCGCGGCGGCAATGTGGTGACCACGATCAACCCGCTCATGCAGAAGGTCGCCTACGAGCAGCTGACCGCGAAGAAGCTGACCGGTTCGGTGGTGGCGATCGAGCCGAGCACCGGGCGCATCCTGACCATGGTGTCCACGCCGTCCTACGACCCGAACACCCTCGCCGGGCACGACGCCGGCCGGGTCGAGGACACCTACAAGCAGCTGGACAAGGACACCGGCAAGCCGCTGATCAATCGCGCCGTGTCCACCACCTACCCGCCGGGTTCGACGTTCAAGGTGGTGGTCACCGCGGCCGCGCTGTCCAACGGCATCGCGAAGCCGGAGGACCAGTTCACCGCCGCGCCGCGGATCACCCTGCCCGGCACCCAGACCACGCTGGAGAACTACAACGGCAGCCACTGCGGTCCCGGCGACAGCCAAACCGCTTCGCTGACAGAGGCTTTCAAGTACTCGTGTAACACGGCTTTCGTGGAACTCGGTATCAAGGTGGGGACCGCGAAACTCAAGGACGAGGCGAGCGCGTTCGGGATCGGCAAGGATCTGCACAACAGCATCCCGATCCCGTGGACCGACAGCACCGTGGGCGACATTCCCGACAACGCGGCGCTGGGCCAGAGCAGCATCGGACAGCGCGATGTGGCCCTGACCCCCTTGGACAACGTGGTCATCGCGGCCACCATCGCCAACGGCGGCGTGCGGATGAAGCCCTACCTGGTCGACCAGTTGCAGGCGCCGGACCTCAGCACCCTGAGCACCACCAAGCCGACCTCGGTGGGCCAGGCGGTCACCCCGCAGGTGGCCACCCAGATCACCAATCTGATGATCGAGTCGGAGAAGAACACGCAGGGAGGGACGCAGCCGCGCCCGTATCAGATCGCGTCGAAGACCGGAACGGCCGAGCACGGCTCGGATCCGCGCAACACCCCGCCGCACGCCTGGTACATGGCGTTCGCACCGGCGCAGAACCCGAAGATCGCCATCGCGGTGATCGTCGAGAACGGCGGCGACCGGGCCCTGGCCGCGACCGGCGGCTCGGTGGCCGCACCGATCGCGCGGGCCGTGCTGGACGCCGGGCTGGGGGGCTGAGAGACATGAGAGTGCAAGGTAGACAGGGTCACGAATGCTGAACAACGGTGCGTTGATCGCGGACCGGTACCGGCTGCAGCGGCTGATCGCCACCGGCGGCATGGGCCAGGTCTGGGAAGCTCTGGACACCCGGCTGGACCGCCGGGTCGCAGTGAAGGTGCTCAAGGCGGAGTTCTCCACCGACCCCACCTTCCGGCAGCGCTTCCGTACCGAGGCGCGGACCACCGCGCAGCTGAATCACCCGGGCATCGCGAGCATTTACGACTACGGCGAGACGCAGGATCCGTCCGGCGGCGAGATCGCCTATCTGGTCATGGAATTCGTGCAGGGCGAGCCGCTCAACGCGGTGCTGTCCCGGCTGAACCGGCTCTCGGTGGCCCAGGGCCTCGACATGCTCGAGCAGACCGGGCGGGCGCTGCAGGTGGCGCACCTCGCGGGTGTCGTGCACCGGGACGTGAAGCCCGGCAACATCCTCGTGACGCCGACCGGTCAGGTGAAGATCACCGACTTCGGCATCGCCAAGGCCGTCGACGCCTCCCCGGTCACCAAGACCGGCATGGTGATGGGCACCGCCCAGTACATCGCGCCGGAACAGGCCACCGGTGAGGACGCCACCGCCGCCTCGGACGTGTACTCGCTGGGCGTGGTCGGCTACGAGGCGCTCGCGGGCGCGCGGCCGTTCACCGGCGACGGCGCGCTGACCGTCGCCATGAAGCATGTGCGGGAGGCCCCGCCGCCGCTGCCCGCCGACCTGCCGCCGAACGTGCGGGAGCTCATCGAGATCACCATGGCCAAGGAACCGGGCCAGCGCTACGCCAATGGCGGCGAGTTCGCCGACGCGGTGTCCGCGGTGCGTTCGGGCCGCCGGCCCACGCCGCCCGGCGGGCTGCCGTCCGCGGCCATGACCGGCGCCACCCGGGTGCTGCCGCCCGGACCGACCATGATCATCCCGGGCGCGCGGGCCGACCAGGCCACCGCCCGCTACGCCCCGCCGACGCAACAGCCGATGCGCGGGCCCATGGAACCGCCCGCCGCCCAGACCACCGTCATGTCCGGACCCCGCACCCCGGTCGGTCCGATGACGGTCCCCGGCGTGGAGGGCGCCGGCTCGGGTCGATTCACCAACGGCCAGAAGGTCGTCGCCGGACTGGGAGTGGGTGCGCTGATCCTCGGCGCGGCCGCCGCCATCATCCTGATGAGCAGCTCCTCGCACGAGACCACGCCGCCCGCCCGCACCAGCGCGGTGGTCGCGCCACCGGTGATCACCCCGACCACCACCACGGCCCCGCCGACCACCACCACCCGGGAACGGCCGGTGCCGCCGCCGGTGGTGACCACCGTCGAGCCGCCGCCGACCACCACGGTCGAGCCGACCACCACCCCGCCGCCGGTCACCACGACGACGCCGCCCAAGACCACCCCGCCGGTCACCACCACCCCGGCGAAACCCACGACCACCAAGCCCGACCGGTGGCCGTGGCCGGGCCAGGGCGGGGGCGACCTACCATCATTGCCAGTGACTCCCGGCGCGAATTCCGGCGGCGTGAATTCCGGCGGAGCGGTGAGTCCCGGCAGTAACCGCAGTCCGGTGTACGCACAGGACCCCAATTCATCCTCAGTCGCGCAGCAAGGATTGCCATGACGACCCCGAAGAACCTCTCCTCCCGCTACGAGCTGGGCGAGATCATCGGGTTCGGTGGCATGTCCGAGGTCCACAAGGCCCGGGATCTGCGGCTGGGCCGGGATGTGGCGATCAAGGTGCTGCGCGCCGACCTGGCCCGCGACCCCACGTTCTACCTGCGCTTCAAGCGTGAGGCGCAGAACGCGGCCGCCCTCAACCATCCGGCCATCGTCGCGGTGTACGACACCGGCGAGGCCGAGATCGACGGCGGGCCGCTGCCCTACATCGTGATGGAGTACGTCGACGGCGACACCCTGCGCGACATCGTGCGCGGCAAGGGACCGCTGCCGCCGCGGCGCGCGATGGAGGTCATCGCCGACGTGTGCGCGGCGCTGGACTTCTCGCATCGCAACGGCATCGTGCACCGGGACATGAAGCCCGCCAACATCATGATCAACCGGGCCGGCGCGGTGAAGGTGATGGACTTCGGCATCGCCCGCGCCATCGCCGACAGCTCCAACCCCATGACCCAGACGGCCGCCGTCATCGGCACCGCCCAGTACCTCTCCCCTGAGCAGGCCCGCGGCGAACAGGTGGACGCGCGGTCGGACGTGTACTCGGTGGGCTGCGTGCTCTACGAGATCCTCACCGGCGAACCGCCTTTCACCGGCGATTCCCCGGTCGCGGTCGCCTACCAGCACGTCCGGGAGGATCCGCGGCTGCCGTCGCAGGTGCATCCCGGGGTGCCGCGCGAGCTGGACTCGGTGATCCTCAAGGCGATGAGCAAGAACCCGGCCAACCGGTATCAGACCGCGGCCGAGATGCGCGCCGACCTGATCCGGGTGCTGGGCGGGCAGAAGCCCACCGCCCCCATGGTCATGACCGACGAGGACCGCACCGGGTTCCTCGACGACGACCTGCCGCCGCCGCGCAGCTACCGCACCGTCGAACGCCGCGACGACACCACCGAACAGGAGATCGTCGACGCCAACCCGCGTCGGCGCACCGCGCTCATCGGCATCCTCGGGGTGGCCGCGGTCGCGGTGGTCGGCATCCTGCTGTGGATGCTGGTCGGCCCGGGGTCACGGGCCGATCAGGTCACCGTGCCCGACGTCGCCAACCAGAACTACCAACTGGCGCAACGCGATCTGGAGAAGGCCGGTTTCACGGTCGCCATCCAGCAGAAGAACGACCCGAAGGTGGCATTGAACAATGTCATCGCCACCCAGCCGCTGGGCGGATCGCGGGTCGGCAAGGGCAGCACCATCACCCTGCAGGTGTCCGCGGGACCGCAGCAGGTGACGGTGCCGAAGCTGGCCGGGCTCACCCGGCAGCAGGCCGAGCAGACCCTGAATTCGCAAGGGCTGCGGATGAATCCCGACGTGAAGCGGGAGGCCTCCAGCGCCGACGACAAGGACAAGGTCGTCTCGTCGACCCCGGACGCCGGCCAGAAGGTCGACTCCGACGGACAGGTCACCATCACCCTCGGTTCGGGTCCGGACAAGGTGGTCGTCCCCAATGTGGTCGGGCAGTCGATCGAGGTCGCGCAGTCCACGCTGGGCGACACCGCGCTGTTCAAGGTCGTGGTCCAGGAGGTGCCGAACAACCAGCCCAAGGGCACGGTCATCGCCACCAACCCGTCCGCGGGCACCCAGGCCGACAAGGGCTCCACGGTGACCGTGCAGGTGTCGAGCGGCGAGCAGATCACCATGCCCGACCTGCGCGGCCTCACCCCGGCGCAGGCCGTGGACATGCTGCGCAAGAGCGGCTGGAACGGGCAGGTCAGCCAGAACACCATGAGCACGCTGAACGCGGGCGAGGTCGGGCGGATCCTGGCCCAGCAGCCGACCGCGGGCTCGTCGCTGGGCAAGTCCCAGACGGTGACCATCACGACCGGGGTGCTGTCGCTCGGCCCGCCGTGATTCGGATTCCATTGTGAGAACAGGGGTTCGCGGACGATCCGCGAACCCTTGTCTTGTTTCATGTGAAACCTCGCGCGGGCGAAACCTACAGCCGCAGATGCCGGTTCATCGACATGGCCTCCTCGGCCAGATCGGGCAGCTCGACCACCTCGACGCCGTGCTCGCGCAGCCGCTCCACCCCGACGCAGTTGTCCACGAAGGTGCCGGGTTCCCGCCAGGCGATCACCACGCGCCGGATCCCGGCCCGCAGAATCCGATCCGTGCAGGGCAGCCGATCCTGGCTCGCGCGCTGCGAACACGGCTCGAGGGTGCTGTACAGGGTGGCGTGCCGCAGCCGCGGATCGTCCGCGGCCAGCTTGTTCAGCGCCGACTCCTCGGCGTGCACCTTGTCGTCGGTGTCCCGCGACCACCCGTGCTCGATCTCCACGCCGTCCGCGCCCACGATCACCGCGCCCACCGCGAACGCGGTGTCGCTGTGCGGGCACAACCGCGCCAGGCCGATGGCGTGCCGCATCCAGCCGCGATCCAGCCGTGCCTCATCCGACATCGGAATCCTCCTTCGGCAGGTAGTGCAGCAGGGCGATATCCCCGATCCGGGCCACATCGGCCAGCTGCATGCGGTGACCGGTCCCGCCCGGGAAGGCGGCGGGTCCGAGGAAGCGCGGGGCGGCCGGATCGCCGACCACCAAGGGCGCCACGGCCATCCAGATCTCGTCGACCAATCCGGCGGACAGGAAGGCGGTGTGGATGGATCCGCCGCCCTCGACCATCAGGCCCTCGACACCACGTTTACCCAGGTCATCGAGAAGGGCCGCGAAATCGATCGCCGCGCCCAGAGATACCACCTCGGCCAGACCGGCGAGCCGGTCGCCGAGGCGGGCGGCCCCGGAATCGGTGGTGTAGACCAGTCTTTCGCCGCCGCTCTGCCAGAACCGCAGTTCCGGGTCGAGCTCGCCGCGCGCGGTGACGATCACCCGGACCGGATAGTCGCGTTTGCCCGCGGCGACCCGCTGCAGGCGGCGGTCCGAACTGTTCACGAGCAGCCGGGGATTGTCGCGGCGCAGGGTCTCCGCGCCGATCAGGATGGCGTCGGATTCGGCGCGCAGGGCGTCGACCCGATCGAAATCGGCGGCGTTGGACAGCAACAGGCGGTCCGGGCTCGCGTCGTCGATGTAGCCGTCGATGCTGACGGCCACCGACAGCATGACCCGCGGCCTCACGCCGCGTCGCCGTTCATGAGGCTGTCTCCATGTGGCACGAGCGGGGGGCCTGCGTGGTTACGCAGGCAAGCGCTGAGAGGAGGAGCGACGCCCCCGGCCCCTGACCGCTCATGCCAGGGCCGCGACCTCCGCCTCCAAGGTCTGCACCAGCCCCTCCGCCGGCCGCTCGCCGCACACGCCCAGCCAGTTGGCGAGCATGCGGTGCCCGCCCTGGGTGAGCACGGATTCGGGGTGGAACTGCACACCGTGGATGGGCAGATCGCGATGCCGCAGGGCCATGACGATGCCGGATTCGGTGCGGCCCAGCACCTCCAGCTCCGGCGGCATGGTTTCCTCGAGGACGGTCAGGGAGTGGTAGCGGGTGGCGGTGAAGGGATCCGGTAGCCCGGTCAGCACGCCCGCGCCGATGTGGAAGACGCTGCTGGTCTTGCCGTGCAGCAGTTCGGGGGCGCGGGTCACGGTGGCGCCGAAGGCTTCTCCGATGGCCTGGTGTCCCAGGCACACGCCGAGCAACGGGGTGGCGTGCTTCGCGGCGGCGTGCACCAGCGGGATGGAGGCGCCGGCGCGGTCGGGGGTGCCGGGCCCGGGGCTGATCAGCACGCCGTCGAAGTCCTGCACAACCTTGTCCGCATCCGCGAGCTGCGGGTCGTCATTGCGCCAGACCTCGGCGTCCACACCCAGCTGTCCGAGATACTGAACCAGGTTGAACACGAAGCTGTCGTAGTTGTCGACGACCAGTACACGCATGATTCGAGAGTAGTGGCTGGCGACTCGCCCGTCGCGAGCAATACCTAGTATGGAGATACCACCGCGAGCGTATGCGGACGTGACAACTGGTTTCGCAACGGTCGGGGTAACTCCTGGGGTACTCCCAGAATCGCGTCGGCACCCAACCGCCGGGCCGCATGCGAGAATGTCGACGGCACTCAGCCGTGCGCTGAAGTCACGGAGAGGCGGAGCAGAGGACGTCATGCCGAAGTCTAAGGTCCGGAAGAAGACCGATTACACGATCAACCCGGCCAGCCGCACCCCGGTGCGGGTGAAGACGGCTGGTCCGTCGCCGGTCTGGTACGTCTCCATCATGCTGGGCTTCATGCTCGCCGGTCTGGTGTGGCTGCTCGTCTACTACCTGGCCAACGAGCAGATCCACTGGATGAGCGACCTGGGCGCGTGGAACTTCCTGATCGGATTCGGCCTGATGGTGGTCGGTCTGATCATGACCATGCGCTGGCGCTGAATGCCCCGCACGGGTGGCCCGCTCCCCCGGGAATGTGGCTTACACCATTGTCATTCATGCACACCTGTGGATGAGCCTGTGGACAACTCGAGGAAAGAGTGGGGACAGTGACCGCCACCGGCCCCGACTCCCGACTGTCCTGGTCCACACCCCCGGCCGCGCTCGTGGCCTGCGGCATCGGCGGCCTGGTGCTGGCCATGGCCGCGATCGTGTCGACGGACGGCCCCGGCCGCCTGCTCATCGGTGTGGCCGCGGTGGGACTGCTCGGCCTGACCGCCCTGGGCGTGCGGCAACGGCCGCGGCTCGCGGTCGAACCCGGCGCCCCTGTGCATATCGTGGTGCGCGGCCTGACCGGGCCGCAGCGCTACACGCCCGAGCAGATCCTGCGGGTCCGGGTTGTGTACTACCGGCGGCTGGGCCGTCGGATGCCCATGCTGGAGATGGATGTGGACAACTCCGGTGAGGAACGGCTGCTGATCTTCGGCCGCTGGGATCTGGGCGCGCGCCCCGAGGATGTCCTCGAGGTGCTGCGCGCGCATCTGTCGCGTTAGAGGGTGGGCGCGGCCAGCACGGTGACCAGCACCGCGGCCAGCGCCACCGCCGCGACCGCCGCCCAGCCGACGGTGAGCGCCTTACTGGCGTCCCGGATTCCGATCCAGCGCGGCAGATACAGGATTCCCGTGGTGGCGAGCGTGCCCGCGAGCAGCCCGCCCAGGTGCCCCCACACCGAGATGCCGGGCACCGAGAAGGTGATCACCAGGTTGATCCCCAGCAGCACCGCGATCTGGGTGAGGTTCTGGCGGATGCGCAGCATGATCACCGCGACCGTGCCGAAGATCCCGAAGATCGCGCCCGAGGCGCCCGCGGTGGGGGTCAGGGGCCCCGACAGCGCCGTGATCGCGGCCGAACCGCCCAGCAGGGACGTGAAGTAGACCGCCACGAAGCGGGCCCGGCCCAGCGCCACCTCGCAGTACGGGCCCAGCACGTAGAGCGCGAACATATTGGCCAGCAG
Source organism: Nocardia sp. NPDC059764 (assembly GCF_042732555.1). Lineage (NCBI taxonomy): Bacteria > Bacillati > Actinomycetota > Actinomycetes > Mycobacteriales > Nocardiaceae > Nocardia > Nocardia sp. NPDC059764. Next base: position 3,556 of record NZ_JBHWHH010000150.1, on the reverse strand, counting down.
GTGGATCGGCCCGTAGTGCAGGAAGCCCGAGCCGAGCACCCGCGCCCAGCCGCCGTCGTAGCCGACGAAGCCCGGCACCAGCACCCAGTCGTAGAACAGCCGGGAACGCTGGTTGTCCATCAGGCTGTGCGCCTGCAGCGCGGTGACCGCGAAGACGATCACATTGACGGCGATCAGCGTGTAGGTGACGTACGGCTGCGAGATCCGCGACAGCGTCGTCCCGGCCGCGTTGCGGACCGGTCGGACATCGTCGCGGCCCTGCTGGACGCATTCCACGCAGTGCTGCCCGACCGCGGCCGCGGTCAGGCATTGGGGGCAGGCCGGACGCCCGCACCGGGTGCAGGCCAGACCGGTGGGCCGGTCGGGGTGGCGGTAGCAGGCCGGGGCGGGCGGCTGGGGCTGCATGGGAAGTCCTCTTCGAAGGCCGTTCGAGGGCCGTTTCTCAGGCGATGGTGATGCTGTTGATCACCACGTCGTCCTTGGGGCGGTCGCCGCGGTCGGTGGGGACGGTGGCGATGGCGTCGACCACCTTGCGGGAATCGGGGTCCAGGACCTCGCCGAAGATGGTGTGGCGGCGGTTGAGGTGCGGCTGCGCGCCCACCGTGATGAAGAACTGGGAGCCGTTGGTGCCGGGCCCGGCATTGGCCATGGCGAGCAGGTAGCCGCGATCGAAGCGGAGTTCCGGATGGAATTCGTCCTTGAACTCGTAGCCGGGGCCGCCGCGGCCGGTGCCGGTGGGGTCCCCGCCCTGGATCATGAAGCCGTCGATCACCCGGTGGAAGATCGAGCCGTCGTAGAACGGCCCGGAGTCGGTGCCCGCGGCGTTCTTGGTGCTGTACGCCTTGGAGCCGTCGGCCAGGCCGACGAAATTGCGGACGGTGGCGGGGGCGTGGTTACCGAAGAGCGAGATCTTGATGTCGCCGTGGTTCGTGTGCAACGTCGCCACTGCGGTCTGATTCGGTGAGGTCACGCCGCCAGGATAGGTGCAGCGCGCTCGGCCGCGCCGAAGCGGCACACGCGAAGCCCCCGAATCCGCCGCGAGATGTGATTCCCTGCCCGGATTCGGGCACAGAAGTGGCGGAAACGGTCCCGGCATGGCATGTTCGGTCGAGTGAATGACGGGGATCCGGTCGATCTGGTCCGCCATGTGGCGGCCTCCACCGGCCTGCCGCCCGCCGTCGCGGCCCGTGTGGTCGCCGATGTCGTCGGATACTTCGACGAGACCGCCGAGCAGTTCGTGCGCCGCAGACATGCCGAATTGCAGAGCCGTCAGGTCCGCAACGCCGAGATCTGGCAGCGCCTGGCGGCCGAGCTCGCGCAGCGCCGGGTCGCCGCCCCCGACTTCACCGAACGGCAACTGCGTCGCATCGTCTACGGGTGAGGAGTCCGTCGCTCAATGTGTGGAATCGTCGGTTATATCGGGCATCGTGAGGCCGTCCCGGTCCTGCTGGAGGGCCTGCACCGGCTCGAGTACCGGGGCTACGACTCCGCGGGCCTGGCCGTGCCGCACCGAGGCCGCCTGCGGGTCACCAAGACCCAGGGCCGGGTCCAGGACCTGCGCAACAAGGCCGACGCCGAGGCCGCCCGGCTGCGCGGCAATGTGGGCATCGCCCACACCCGCTGGGCCACCCACGGCGAACCGTCCGACGCCAACGCGCACCCGCACACCGACGGCTCCGGCCGGATCGCGGTCGTGCACAACGGCATCGTCGAGAACGCCGAGGTGCTGCGCGCCGCGCTGACGGCCGAGGGCGTGGAATTCGTCTCCGACACCGACACCGAGGCCATCGCGCACCTGGTGGCCGCCGCGCTGGAAGGCGCCGAGACCCTGGAGGACGCGGTCCGCACCGCCATGCGCCGGGTCGAGGGCACCTACGGTCTGCTGGTGCTGGACGCCCGCCGCCCCGACGAACTGGTGGTCGCCCGCAACGGCTCCCCCATCGTGCTCGGCGTCGGCGACGGCGAGATGTTCGTGGCCTCCGATGTGGCCGCCCTGGTGCACCACACGCAGCGCGTGGTGTTCCTCGACGACGGCGAGCTGGCCACCGTGCGCGCCGACGAATTCCGCACCAGCACACTGGGTCTCGAGGCCCGGCGCACCGACAAGATCCCCACCACCATCGATATGGCGGCCGAGGACTACGCGCTGGGCGGGTACCCCGACTTCATGCGCAAGGAGATGGCCGAACAGCCCGACGCCGTCCGCCGGGCGCTGCGCGGCCGCCTCGACGAGCGTTTCGCCACCGCCCACCTGGGCGGCCTCAATATGGACGCGCGCGAGCTGCGCGGCATCAGCAAGGTGGTGTTCCTGGGCTGCGGCTCCGCCTATTACGCGGGTCAGCTGGGCGCGCAGCTGGTCGAGGAGCTGGCCCGGATCCCGGCCGTCGCCGAGCCCGCCTCGGAGTTCCGCTACCGCAATCCGGTGGTGGACCCGGACGCGCTGTACGTGGCGATCAGCCAGTCCGGCGAGACCCTGGATACCCTTGCCGCCGTTCAGGAATTGCAGCGCAAGGGCGGCCGCGTCATCGGCGCGGTGAACGTGGTCGGCAGCGCCATCGCGCGGGAGTGCGGTGCGGGTGTGTTCCTGCACGCGGGCCCGGAGGTCTCGGTGGCCTCGACCAAGGCGCTCACCAATATGACCGTGTCCTTCGCCATGCTGGGCCTGCTGCTGGGCCGGGTGCGGGACCTGTCGGCCGCGGCGGGCGAGCGCATCGTGTCCGGGCTGCGCGCGCTGCCCGACGCCATCGACGCCGTGCTGGCCGAGGAGGAGACGGTCGCCGATATCGCGTCCCGATTCGCCAAGGCGCGCAGCATGTTCTTCATCGGCCGCGTCCGCGCCTGGCCGGTGGCGCGCGAGGGCGCGCAGAAGCTGAAGGAGATCTCCTACATCCATGCCGAGGCGTACCAGGGTTCCGAACTCAAGCACGGGCCGCTGGCGCTGATCGACCCGGAGATGCCCTCCATCGTGCTGGTGCCCGGCGACGAGCTGCTGGCCAAGAACATCACCACCATCGAGCAGATCAAGGCGCGTGGCGGCCCGGTCATCGCGGTCACCAACACCGATCTGCCGGACGGCCTGGCGGATTCGGTGATCCGGGTTCCGGCGGTGTGCCCGGAACTGGACCCGATCATCCTCACGATTCCGTTGCAGTTGCTGGCCTATCACACGGCCATGGCGCTGGGCCGGGACGTGGACAAGCCGCGCAACCTGGCCAAGAGCGTTACCGTCGAGTAACCGATCGGCGGCCCCGTCCGTGCACGAATTGTCTTGCTGTGCCAGCATGGTCGGATGGAGCTGGGGAGCGTTCGTAACAAGGTCATCGTGGCCGCACTCGTCGCGATCGCGGGCGGTGTCGTCGCGTTCTTCGTGAACAAGCGTCCGCAACCGGAGGCGCCGGCCGCCGAACCACCGCGTCTGGGCTACTCGCGCAACGGTTCGGCGCCCTCGCCGGACCTCGTCAACCACTGAAGCGCTCGGTTGCTAGCCGCCTTAGTGAGCGCCTCACACACCGCTTGGAAGGGTAAAGGGCGCGCCCGCAGAAAATAGCCCAGGACA
>NZ_JBHWHH010000149.1:0-17663 GCF_042732555.1 Nocardia sp. NPDC059764 | reverse complement strand
ATGTCGCCGAGCAGCCCCTCTCGCAGGAGGCCGCGGCCGAGGAAGCCGCCGAGGCCGCTGTCGCCGCCGCCGAGATAGCGGCGGGCGCCGAGGCCGCCGTCGCCGCCCACGCCGGTGCGCACGCACCCGAGGTCACCGCTCCGGCCGCGGCCGCGGCTCCCGCGATCGGTGAGATCGAACCCACCGCGGGCCGTCTCACCAAGCTGCGCGGCCGCCTGTCCCGTTCCCAGAACGCCGTCGGCAAGTCCCTGCTGGGCCTGCTCGGCGGTGGCGATCTGGACGAGGACTCCTGGGAGGAGATCGAGGACACCCTCGTCATGGCCGACCTGGGCACCGCCAGCACCGCCGCCATCGTGGAGCGCCTGCGCGAGGAGATGGCCGGCCGCAGCATCCGCACCGCCGCCGACGCCCGCGCCCTGCTGCGCGAGGTGCTCGTCGACGCGCTACGTCCAGAGCTGGATCGCTCCATCCGCGCGCTACCGCACGCCGATCACCCGTCGATCCTGCTGGTCGTGGGCGTGAACGGCACCGGAAAGACCACCACCACCGGCAAATTGGCGCGCGTGCTGGTCGCCGACGGCCGCCGCGTGCTGCTGGGCGCGGCCGACACCTTCCGGGCCGCGGCCGCCGATCAGCTGCAGACCTGGGGTGAGCGCGTGGGCGCGGAGACCGTGCGCGGCAAGGAGGGCGCGGACCCCGCGGCCGTCGCGTTCGACGCGGTGTCCGCCGGCATCGATCGCGGCGTGGACGTGGTGCTCATCGACACCGCGGGCCGCCTGCACACCAAGACCGGCCTGATGGACGAGCTGGGCAAGGTCAAGCGCGTGGTCGAGAAGAAGGCCGCCGTCGACGAGGTCATCCTGGTGCTGGACTCCACGGTCGGCCAGAACGGTCTGATGCAGGCGCGGGTCTTCGCCGACGTCGTGGACATCACCGGTGTGGCGCTGACCAAGCTGGACGGAACCGCCAAGGGCGGCATCGTGTTCCAGGTGCAGCATGAGCTGGGCGTACCGGTCAAACTGGTCGGTTTGGGTGAGGGCGCGGATGATCTTGCTCCCTTCGAACCCGGCGCCTTCGTCGACGCCCTGCTGGGTTAACCCCCACTGAACTGCATCGATATCGAAACCAACATCATCCTCACAATGCCGTCGTAACAGTGGTGCGGGACCGGAAACGTGACCGCAACACTGCAATCTCATCCGTTCACCTACGCGAAACGCCGCAGGATCACGGAGGAAACACCGACTGACGAATCTCATTGCAGGCTTATGCGCAGGTTGCTGCGGGGCCAGAGATGAGGAGGACAAAAGGTGGCGTTTCCCGTAATAGGTGCAGCCGACACCGGCGACACCGCATGGATGCTGGCCAGTTCAGCACTCGTGCTTCTGATGACACCCGGATTGGCGTTTTTCTACGGCGGTATGGTCCGCTCGAAGAACGTCCTGAACATGATCATGATGAGCATCGCCTCGATGGGCGTGATCACTGTTCTATGGGCGCTGTACGGCTTCTCCGTCGCCTTCGGTGACGACAAGGGCAGCCTGATCGGCAACCCGACCCAGTACTTCGGGCTGAAGTCGCTGTTCGGTGGCACCTACCTGGCCAGCAGCACCGACCAGACGATCAAGTCGGCCATCCCCCTGGCGGGAACCGTGCCGGCGACGGTCTTCGTGGCCTTCCAGCTCATGTTCGCGATCATCACCGTCGCCCTGATCTCCGGTGCGGTTGCCGACCGCCTGAAGTTCGGGTCGTGGGTGCTGTTCTCGGCCGTATGGGCCACCGTGGTCTACTTCCCGGTCGCGCACTGGGTCTTCGCCTTCGACGGCGTCACCGGTGAGCACGGCGGCTGGATCGCCAACAAGCTCAAGGCGATCGACTTCGCCGGTGGTACCGCGGTCCACATCAACGCCGGTGTCGCGGGCCTCGTCCTGGCGATCGTGCTCGGCAAGCGCAAGGGCTGGCCGAAGACCCCGATGCGTCCGCACAACCTGCCGTTCGTGATGCTCGGCGCCGGTCTGCTGTGGTTCGGCTGGTACGGCTTCAACGCCGGTTCGGCCGTCGGCTCCAACGGCATCGCGGGCGCCACCTTCGTCACCACCACCGTCGCCACCGGCGCCGCCATGCTCGCCTGGCTGCTCGTGGAGAAGATCCGCGACGGTCACGCCACCTCTCTGGGCGCCGCCTCGGGCATCGTGGCCGGTCTGGTCGCCATCACCCCCTCCTGCTCCTCGGTCAACGTGATCGGCGCGCTCGCCATCGGTGTGGTCGCCGGCGTGCTCTGTGCTCTCGCGGTGGGCCTGAAGTTCAAGTTCGGCTTCGACGACTCGCTCGACGTGGTGGGCGTCCACCTGGTCGGCGGTATCGCGGGCACCCTGATGGTCGGCCTGGTCGCCGCCCCCGAGGCTCCCGCCGCGGTCAAGGGTCTGTTCTACGGCGGCGGCTTCGATCAGCTGATCAAGCAGGCCGTGGGAGCCGGTGCGGTGCTTGCCTTCTCGGGCATCGCGACCCTGATCATCGCGCTCGCCATCAAGTACACCATCGGTCTCCGGGTGAACGAGGAAGCCGAGTTCCAGGGCTTGGATGAGTCCGAGCACGCAGAATCGGCATACGATTTCGCTGCTGTGAGTGGTGCGGCGCGCACCGCCGCCGTCAAGGAGGCATGACGAACATGAAACTGATCACTGCGATCGTGAAGCCGTTCACCCTGGAGGACGTGAAGACCGGCCTGGAGCAGGCGGGCGTGCTCGGCATGACCGTCAGCGAAGTGCAGGGCTACGGCCGCCAGAAGGGCCACACCGAGGTCTACCGCGGCGCCGAATACTCGGTGGATTTCGTCCCGAAGGTCCGGGTCGAGGTTGTGGTGGACGACGCCTCCGTCGACAAGGTCGTCGAGGTCATCGTCGAGGCCGCCCGCACCGGCAAGATCGGCGACGGCAAGGTCTGGGTCACCCCGGTCGACGCCATCGTCCGGGTGCGCACCGGCGAACGCGGTTCCGACGCTCTGTAATTCGAGCGGGATCCCCGTGGCGGCCCCGGCCCCGTCGGTGTCGAAACCGGCGGTGACGGGGCCGTCCCCATGCCGGGGCGGCGAAGTGAATTGAATCGAGAGGGGCGGGTTGTGGGTTTCCAGCAGGAACGCGATGACAAGGCCGAGGACACCAAAGTCTCCGGCGGCGCCTCGGACCTGGTCCGGGCCCGCGACCAGTTGCTGGCCGAGCACGGCTCGAACGGCCGCGCCACCCGGCTCGACGCCGAGGCCCTGCGCGAGGCCCTGGTGGATCTCTACGACCTGTGGCTGACCACCAAGGGCCACGAGCTCGGCATCACCGCCGACAGCGGGCTCGCCCTGGTCGCGGTGGGCGGCCTGGGCCGCCGGGAGATGCTGCCCTACTCCGACCTGGATCTGGTGCTGCTCTACGACGACGTCGACCCCGCCCGGGTCGCCGAGGTCGCCGATCAGCTCTGGTATCCGCTGTGGGACGCCCACATCAAACTCGATCACAGCGTGCGCACCGTCCCGCAGGCGCTGCGCGTGGCCGCCGACGATCTCACCGCCGGCCTCGGCATGCTCGAGGCCCGGCACATCGTCGGCGACGACGGACTGAGCAACCTGCTCATCGGCGGCGTGCGCCGGGACTGGCGGGCCGGGATCCGGTCCCGTTTCGACGCCCTGATCGAACAGGCCCACACCCGCTGGCGGCGGAGCGGAGACGTCGCCCACCGCGCCGAACCCGATCTCAAGAACGGGCGCGGCGGACTGCGGGACATCCAGTTGCTGGACGCCCTCGCCATCGCACAACTGACCGACGCCATGCCGGGGCTCGGTCCGGAAGTGCCGGGCGGCGGGCTGAAGCAGGCGCACCGCCGCTTGCTCGATGTACGCACCGAGCTGCATCGGGTGGCGGGCCGCGCCCGCGACCAGCTGCGGGCTCAGGACGCCGACGAGATCGGGGCGGCCCTGCGGATCGGTGACCGCTTCGATCTGGCCCGCACGCTCAGCGACGCGGCCCGCACCATCGGCTACTCCACCGATGTCGGGCTGCGGACCGCCGGGAACGCGCTGCCCCGCCGCGGGCTCGCGCGCTTGCGCCGCGTTCCGGTGCGCCGACCACTCGATGAGGGGGTGGTCGAGCATTCCGGAGAAGTGGTGCTTGCCCGCGATGCCCGCCCGCAGCGCGATCCCGGCCTGATCCTGCGGGTGGCCGCGGCGTCGGCGCAGACCGGGCTGCCGATGTCGGCCACCACCCTCAACCGCCTCGGCGAGGACGCGCCCGAACTCCGCGAGCCGTGGCCCAAAGAAGCGCTCAACGACCTGCTGGTGCTGCTGGGCGCGGGCCGCGGCAGCGTCGATGCCGTCGAGGCCCTGGACCGAACGGGCTTGTGGGGCAGGCTGTTTCCGGAATGGGGCGTGGTGCGCGACCTGCCGCCGCGCGACGCCATGCACACCTGGACCGTGGACCGCCACCTGATGGAGACCGTCGCCCAGGCCGGGGCGCTGTCCACCCGCGTCTCGCGCCCGGACCTGCTGCTGCTGGGCGCGCTGCTGCACGACATCGGCAAGGGCCGCACCGAGGACCACAGCCTGGTCGGCGCGGAACTGGCCGTGTCGATCGGAAATCGCCTGGGGCTGTGGCCTTCCGACGTACAGACGCTGGCCGCCGTGGTGCGTCACCACCTGCTGCTGCCCGACACCGCCACGCGCCGCGACACGTCCGACTCCGACACCGTGAAGATGGTGATCGACGCCCTCGACGGCGACCCGCATCTGCTGGAGCTGCTGGCCGCGCTGGCCGAGGCCGACGCGCTGGCCACCGGGCCCGGGGTGTGGAACGACTGGAAGGCCTCGCTGATCGGCGATCTGGTCCGCAACTGTCGCCACGCCATGGCGGGCGACCCGCTGCCGGAGCCGACCCCGATCCCCGAGGAACTGCGGGCCCGCGCGAAATCCGGTGGCGTGCACGTGGATCTGAAGCCGGGGGACGCGCGCTACCACCACGTGGTCACCGTGGTCGCCCCGGACAGTCCGGGCCTGCTGTCGGAGGCCGCGGGCGTGCTGGCCGTGCATTCGCTGCGGGTGCTGTCGGCCGAGCTGGCCAGTGTGGGCGAGGCGGCCATCGACACCTTCGTGGTGGCCCCGCGGTTCGGTGATCCGCCGGACGCCGGTCTGCTGCGGCAGGAGCTGATCCGCGCCATCAACGGCGATCTGGATCTGGCGTCGGTGCTGGCCCGCAAGGAGCGCGACGCGGTGGGCACCCAGCCGCGTCCGTTCGCGCAGGCGCGGCCGCGGGTGTTCTGGCACGAGACCGCCGAGCCGGGGCGGGTGTTGCTGGAATTGCGGGCCGAGGACCGGATCGGGTTGCTGAACCGGTTGGCCGCGGCGCTGGCCGAATCGGGGGTGAACGTGTCGTGGGCGAAGGTGGTGACCATGGGTTCCGCGGTCGTCGACACGTTCTGCCTGGATCTGGGCGATACCGACACGCCCGGGCGGCGAGCCGAGATCTCGGCGGCGGTGCTCGCGGTGGTGCCGCCGCAACAACCGAAGAAATCGCCTGAATCGGACAGCTGAATCGGATCTTCCAGCGGTTTTCCGGGTGGAGACCAGGCGACGGAAGTGACCGGCAAACCGGGTGTTTGCCAGTTGATCAGAATGTTGCAGGAGATTTGCTGTAAGGCGGCCGAGTGACCGGTGTCACACCCTAGTATTCCGCGTGCACGTGTTCAGTCACGAGTCGCGAGCACGAGGGGAGTGAGTCGGTGGCAATCGAAGTCGTTTCCGCGTCGATGATGACGAGCGATCTGACCGCGCACATCGCCCGCTGTGTCGGTGGCGACCGCTGGGTGGTCTCCTGGCTGCCCGGCCGGACCCTCACCGGGCAGCAGGCCGTGACCGCCATGACCATCGCCTCCGCCGTCACCGGCGAGAGCCCGTCGGACGCCGGCTGGGCGATCCTCGACGGGCTCGCCCTGGAGCTGGGCCTCACCGCCCGCGAGGCGGTCGGCATGGTTGCCATCGAGAAGCACGACCTGCACCGCCCCGGCCCCCGCCCGCGGTCGCTCGAATAACCACTACCCTGGTATCTCGAGTGAACGTCCCTCGAGATCAGGAGCATCGGTGTTCGAATCCCTTTCCGACCGGTTGGCCGGTGCCCTCAAGGATCTGCGTGGCAAGGGACGCCTGTCGCCGGCGGACATCGACGCGACCGCTCGTGAGATCCGCCTGGCGCTGCTCGAGGCCGACGTCGCGCTGCCCGTGGTGCGCGGCTTCATCGCCAATGTCAAGGAGCGCGCCAAGGGCGCGGAAGTCTCCGCGGCGCTGAACCCCGCGCAGCAGATCGTCAAGATCGTCAACGAGGAGCTCATCAAGATCCTCGGCGGCGAGACCCGGCGGCTGCGCCTGGCCAAGAACCCGCCCACGGTCATCATGCTGGCCGGTCTGCAGGGCGCCGGTAAGACCACCCTCGCGGGCAAGCTCGCCAAACACCTGAAGGGGCAGGGTCATACGCCGCTGCTGGTCGCGTGTGACCTCCAGCGTCCGGGCGCGGTCACCCAGCTGCAGGTCGTCGGCGAGCGGGCCGGGGTGCCGGTCTTCGCGCCGCACCCGGGCACCTCCATCGGCGGCGGCGAGAACCCGCTGGGCGTCTCCGCGTCCGATCCGGTCGACGTCGCGCGCGCCGGCATCGAGGAGGCCAAGGCCAAGCAGTACGACGTGGTCATCGTCGACACCGCCGGTCGCCTCGGCATCGACGAGGAGCTCATGCGGCAGGCCGCGGGCATCCGCGACGCCGTCAACCCCGACGAGACCCTGTTCGTCCTCGACGCCATGATCGGTCAGGACGCGGTCTCCACCGCCGAGGCCTTCCGCGACGGCGTCGGCTTCACCGGTGTCGTGCTCACCAAGCTCGACGGTGACGCCCGCGGTGGCGCGGCGCTGTCGGTGCGTGAGATCACCGGCCAGCCCATCCTTTTCGCCTCCACCGGTGAGAAGCTCGAGGACTTCGACGTCTTCCACCCCGACCGTATGGCCTCGCGCATCCTCGGCATGGGTGACCTGCTCACGCTGATCGAGCAGGCCGAGCAGGTCTACGACGCCAAGCAGGCCGAGGAGGCCGCCCGCAAGATCGGCTCCGGCGAGCTGACCCTCGAGGACTTCCTCGAGCAGATGCTGGCCATCCGCAAGATGGGCCCGATCGGCAACCTGCTGGGCATGCTGCCGGGCGCGGGCCAGATGAAAGACGTTCTCGCCCAGGTCGACGACAAGCAGCTCGACCGGGTGCAGGCCATCATCCGCGGCATGACCCCCGCCGAGCGCGCCAACCCGAAGATCATCAACGCCTCCCGCCGCCTGCGCATCGCCAATGGCTCGGGTGTCGCGGTCTCCGACGTCAACCAGCTCGTGGACCGCTTCTTCGAAGCGAAGAAGATGATGGGCGCGATGAGCCGCCAGTTCGGCTTCCCCGGCGGCAACCGGGGCGGCAAGAACACCAAGAAGGGCGGCAAGAAGGGCAAGAAGGGCGGACGCGGCCCGACCCCGCCGAAGGTGCGCGGCGGCTTCCCCGGCATGCCCGGCCTTCCGGGCGGCATGCCGGACCTCTCCAACCTCCCGGCCGGCCTCAACGAACTCCCCCCGGGCCTCGAGGGCTTCGACCTCAGCAAGCTGAACTTCCCCAAGAACTGACGGGGTGACAGCGGGCTCCGCGTCGCCGTGTGCGGTGCCCGGATCGTCGGTACGGTTCGGGCGTGAAGATCGATCAGATTTCTGATTCCGTGTACGTCGTGGCGGGGACGAACGTCAACTGGGCGTTGGTCAGTGATGATCGTGGTGTGACCGTGGTGGACGCGGGGTATCCCGCCGATACCGCCGCGGTGCTGAGTTCGGTGTCCCAGATCGGGCATCAGCTCGGCGATATCGCGGCGGTCCTCGTGACCCACGCGCATCTGGATCACATCGGGGCGATTCCGGCCCTGGTCGAGCGGGTCGGGGTGCCGGTGTACACCGGGGCCGAGGAGGTCCGGCACGCCAAGCGGGAGTATCTGCAGCAGATCACGCCGCTGCAGATGGCAGGGCAGTTGGGGAGCCGGCGCGGGGCGGTGTGGGTGGCGCAGACGCTGCGGGCCTGCGTGGGGCATATCGGGATGAGCGTGCCGACCGCGGTGGCAGCGGACGCGGAGACCCTGGCGGCGTTGCCGGGCGGGTTCGTCGCAGTGCCGACGCCCGGTCACACGAACGGTCACACCGCGTACTTCATGCCGTCGGAAGGCGTGCTGTTCTCCGGGGACGCGCTGGTCACCGGTCACCCCATCGCGCGAGGGACCGGTCTGCAGCTGCTGCCGGGCGTGTTCAACCACGACGAGCCCGGAACGCTGGCGAGCGCGCGGAGCCTCGCCGACCTGGGGGCCGAGGTGCTGGTGCCCGGGCACGGGCTGCCGATCCGTGCGGATCTGCCCGGCCTGCTGGGCGCTTTCGCGAAGTCCTGAGTCTCAGCTCGCCGCCTGTTTCACCAGCGCGGTGATCCTGGCCTCGATCTCAGGGGTCAACTCGACGATGGCGAAGCTGGTCGCCCACATGCCGCCGTCGTCGAGATTGGCCGCGCCCTCGAAACCGAGGGTGGTGTAGCGGTTCTTGAACTTGGCCGCGGGCTGGAAGAAGCAGACGTTCTTGCCGTCGCGGGTGTAGGCGGGCATGCCGTACCAGGTGCGGGGGACCAGGTCGGGGGCCGCGGCCGTGATGAGGGCGTGCAGGCGCCGGGCGATGCGCAGGTCGGCGCCGTCGAGTTCGGCGATCTTGTCGAGGACGTCCCGGGTGCCGTCGGCCTTGGTGGCCTTGCCGCCGCGGGCATTGGCCTTCTTCACCTCGGCGGCGTGCTCTTTCATCGCGGCGAGTTCCTCGGCGGTGAACGCCGGCGCGGACTTCTTCTTCGCGGTGCTGCCCTGCTTCGTGGCCATGTCGGTTTCCTCCGTCGGCGGTCTCGATTCGGACCCTTCCCATGCTAGGGAGCGGATTCGGCGGCCGTGCGATAGTGATCCCATGCGGCTGCATTTCCGTGGCTTTGTCCTGCCCGACGGTGAACTCCGTGATCTGTGGGTGCGCGACGGGGTGATCTCCGCCGAGCCGGTGCCCGGCGCGGACACCGTGCGCGCCTCCGGCTGGATCCTGCCCGGCCTGGTCGACGCGCACTGCCACGTCGGCATCAAATACGGTGGCGGGCACGAGGATTCGGACGGGTTGATCGCCCAGGCCGAGGTCGAGCGGGACGCCGGGGCGCTGCTGCTGCGCGACGCGGGCTCGCCGGTCGACACCCGTTTCCTCGACGAGCGCGCCGACCTGCCGCGCATCATCCGCGCGGGCCGCCACATCGCCCGCCCCAAACGCTATATCCGTGAACTCGGCATCGAACTCGACGACGAGCGCGACCTGCCCGACATCGTGGCCGAGCAGGCCCGCCGCGGCGACGGCTGGGTCAAGATCATCGGCGACTGGATCGACCGCGCGGTCGGCGACCTCGCGCCGTTGTGGTCGGATCCGGTCCTGAAGGCCGCCATCGACGCCGCCCACCGCGCAGGCGCCCGCGTCACCGCCCACGTCTTCGGCGAGGACGCCCTGCCCGGCCTGCTCGCCGCGGGCATCGACTGCATCGAGCACGGCACCGGCCTCACCGACGACACCATCGCCGCCATGGCGGCGCAGGGCACCGCCCTGGTCCCCACCCTCGTCAATATCGACACCTTCCCCGGAATCGCCGACGGCGCAAGCAAATTCCCCACCTACGCCGCGCACATGCGCGACCTTCACCGCCGCTCCCGCGACACCGTCGCCAAGGCCCACGACGCCGGGGTGCCCGTCTACACCGGCACCGACGCGGGCGGCTCCATCCGCCACGGCCGCATCGCCGACGAGATCATCGCCCTCACCGAGGCCGGTTTCACCGGCCACGACGCGCTGGGCGCGGCCGCTTGGAACGCCCGGGAGTGGCTCGGCCATCCCGGCATCACCCCGGGCGCCCCCGCGGATTTCGTTGTCTACCAGGACGACCCCCGCGTCAACCTCCGCGTGCTCGCCACCCCCGCCTGGGTGGTGCTGCGCGGCCGCGTCTACGACCGCCGCGACCCGGTGACCGCATACCGGTGAGCCGATCCGGCTCGAATATCCACGGCGTATAGGTATCCCAATCCGTCACCCGGCATTAGAAATGCCAGGTCTTACGATCTCCCCCTGCATTTGTCGCGGAAGTTTCCGCAGCAGTCCGTGGGAGGGAACCATGCTCGAACCATCCGATCCCGTCGCCCCCGCCGCGCCGCCGCCGGACCGGTCGCCTGAGCTACCGGGCGAGGCGAATCCCGGCTGGGGGCAGACGGTTTCGGCCGACGCGCCGGCGATTCCCACCTCGGCCCCGCGGAAGCGGCGGCGGTGGTGGGTGTGGGGCGCGGTGCTCGCGGTGGTGATCGTCGGCGCGGCGTCGGCATTGTTCGGGTGGGTGCTCACCCGGCCGGATCCGGTGGCGTTCCCGGTCGGCGCGTGTGTGGCGCTCGAGACGCCCGTCAAGCCCGTCGTGCACGGGTGCGGTGACGAGTACTCGCTATACAGGATCGTGGGGCGCGAGGATCTGGTGTTCCCGGTGAAAACGGCGTGCGCGAAGTACACGGATGCCACTCGCGCGGTGACCGAGTGGCCCGTGTCGGGCAAGGAGACGAGCACCATCCTGTGCCTGGCCCCGACCCGGTTCAATCTCACGGACCCGGGCTCGTTGCAGGCCGAGGACTGCGTCGACGTGAAGGGTGCGGGGGACACCCTGACCCGGGTCGACTGCGGCATGACCCCCGCACCGGCGAAAGTCGTTGCGATCGAACTGCATACGAAGGTCCCGGTCACCGATCAGGCGTGCAAGCGGTATCCGGCGGCGCGGATGGCGTTCGCGCAGTCCTCGCTGGGCGGCCGCGCGATCGTGGTGTGCGCCAATGACACCGACACCACCTCGATGGGCACCGCGAAACTCGGTGACTGCGGCGACCGCAACACCATGAAGAAGGTGGCCTGCACCGCTCCGGGCGCCTTGCAGCGGGTCCTGTCGGTGCGCACCGTCTACGGCCAGCCCGCGCGCCCGGAGTGCTCGGACGATCCGGGTGCGAACTCGGTGTTCACCCGCGGCAGCGACAAGACCGATCTGGTGTTCGTGGTCTGCATGGGCCCGGCCGATCTCGGTGATTCGCGGTACGCGGTCGTGGGTGACTGCATCACCGACAACGGAGTCCGCGCCTCGTCGGCCGCCGGTCTGCACCGCATCGACTGCGCGGAGCCGAAGGCCGAGTACGAGGTCACCGATCGCCACGATTCGAACGACAACGCCTGCCCGGCGGGCACGGGGGTCAGCTTGACCTACGACCCCGGCGTCACCACGGGCCTGACCATCTGTCTGCGCCGCCGGTAGGACTCTTCTGTCGATTCCCCTGCGCGGGGATAGTGAATCGTGCATGCTTCACACGTTTCATTTCTCGACCCCTGATGAGGAGAACGACCGTGGGTTCCATCGAAGCCCTGGCCATCAGCGTGCTGGCCGGACTGATCGTGAAGCTGCTGACCTCGGGCAGCTCGACCCCGAACTAGCGGCGGGTACGGTCACAGCCCATCGGGACCCTCCGGTGGGCTGTCGCCGTTTCCGGGGGTTGCGGGGCGATTTCTCCGGCCGGACGGGGGTCTGGCAGAATGAACGACCGTCCTCATCGAGGACAGTGTCAGCCCGTCTCCGGTTCCGTACCGCGCGGCGGTCACAGCACTTGACGCAAAACCGGGCCCACCGCGAGTGGGTCGCTGAATTGCGACGTGACCAACCTTTGAAAGGAAGCAGCTCATGGCTGTTCGTATCAAGCTGACCCGTCTGGGCAAGATCCGCAACCCCCAGTACCGCATCGTCGTCGCCGACGCCCGCACCCGTCGTGACGGCCGCGCCATCGAGTCGATCGGCATCTACCAGCCGAAGCAGGAGCCCTCGCTCATCCAGATCGACTCCGAGCGCGCCCAGTACTGGCTGGGTGTCGGCGCGCAGCCGACCGAGCCGGTGAAGCGTCTGCTGGAGATCACCGGCGACTGGCAGAAGTTCAAGGGCCTGCCGGGCGCCGAGGGCACCCTGAAGGTCGCGGCCCCGAAGCCGTCCAAGCTGGACCTGTTCAACGCCGCGCTGGCCGCCGCCGAGAACGAGCCGGTCGCCGAGGCCGTCACCCCCAAGAAGAAGGCCGCCAAGAAGGACGAGGCCGCCGAGGCCGAGGCCGCTGAGGCCACCACCGAAGCCGCCGAGTAACCGTGAACGAGCGCAGCGAGCGAACCAATGGCGCAGCCGCCTCGGCGGTTATGCCGGAGGCGAGCGCTAGCGAGGTGCAGGCATGAGCGCCGTCGTGGCTGATGCCGTCGAACATCTCGTTCGCGGCATCGTCGCCAATCCGGACGACGTCCACGTCGAGCTGATCACCAGCCGTCGTGGCCGCACCGTCGAGGTGCACGTGCACCCCGACGACCTGGGCAAGGTGATCGGTCGCGGCGGTCGTACCGCGACCGCGCTGCGCACCCTGGTCGCCGGCATCGGCGGCAAGGGCATTCGCGTCGACGTGGTCGACACGGACCAGTAGATGGAACTGGTCGTCGGGCGGGTCGCCAAGTCGCACGGTGTGCGTGGCGAACTCGTCGTAGATGTCCGCACCGACGAGCCGGAACTGCGGTTCGCGCCCGGCAGCGTCCTCACGGGGAAGCTGCCGCGCGCGAAGCAGACGCAGGAATTCGTCGTGGAGTCGGCCCGGGAGCACTCGGGCCGGCTTCTGCTGCGTCTGGACGGGCTCGTCGATCGCACCGCCGCGGATGCGTTGCGCGGCATGCTGTTCGTGGTCGACACCGCGGACCTGCCGCCCTCCGAGGATCCGGACGAGTACTACGACCACGAGCTCGAAGGGCTCCGCGTCGAACTCGCCGACGGTACTGCCGTCGGCACCGTCAACGAAGTGCTGCATTCCGCTGCGGGAGAACTGCTCTCGATCAAGGCCGGGGACGCCTTCCCGCCCACGGGCCGGGAGATCCTGGTGCCGTTCGTGCTGGCCATGGTGCCGACCGTGTCCGTCGCCGACGGGCTGATCGTCATCGACCCGCCCGAGGGCCTGCTGGACCCGGAGTAGCGGCATGCGTATCGACGTCGTCACGATCTTCCCCGAATACCTCGAGCCGATGCGAGCGGCCTTGCTGGGCAAGGCCATCGACAAGGGACTGCTCGAGGTCGAGGTGCACGACCTGCGCCGCTGGACCCACGACGTGCACAAATCCGTGGACGACACCCCGTACGGCGGTGGCCCCGGCATGGTCATGAAACCGACCGTGTGGGGCGACGCCCTCGACGAGGTGTGCCCGGACAATGCCCTGCTGGTGGTGCCCACCCCCGCGGGCGTCCCGTTCACCCAGGAGACCGCGCAACGCTGGTCGGGCGAAGAGCACATCGTGTTCGCGTGTGGCCGCTACGAGGGCATCGACCAGCGGGTCTTCGACGATGCCGCGCGGCGCGTGCGCGTCGAGGAGGTCAGCATCGGCGATTATGTGCTGATCGGCGGCGAGGCCGCGGTGCTGGTCATGACCGAGGCGTTCGTCCGGTTGATCCCGGGCGTGCTCGGCAATCAGCAGTCCCACGAACAGGATTCGTTCTCCGACGGCCTGCTCGAGGGGCCGTCCTACACGCGGCCGGTGAGCTGGCGCGGACTGGACGTGCCGGAGATCCTGTTGTCCGGCAATCACGCCAAGATCGCGCAGTGGCGGCACGAGCAGTCGTTGGAACGCACGGCCGAGCGCCGGCCCGACCTGCTGCCCGAGGCCGCGCCGACCGAACTCGGCTGAGATCGCTCAGCGTTTCGGGATGGCGGCGTAGCTGTTGTCCGAACCTGTGACGAGGATGCCCCACGGTGCGGGAAAGAGCCGGGTGTGCGTGATGTCCAGATTCATGGTGAGCGTGGGCTTTTCGCCCGCCGTGGTCGGGCCCGGGCCGAGCACGACGGTCCGTTTGCCGTTCTTGGTGTCGTAGGCCACCAGCCATGCCTTGGACCCGCTGCCCTCCCGCATGAGCAGGAAGACGGCGTTGCGGCTGCTCACCATCGACGGCTGCATCTCCTCCTCGTGCGCGTCCAGTGGCACGCTCCAGCGGACGCTGCCGTCGGGGGCTTGCAGCCGCATGTCCTTGTCGTCGGCGATGACATAACTGTCCATCGTGAGCGACGACCCGTCGGCGAGCAGGGCGCGGAATTCCTTGTCGGAGGAGGCTTTCCGGCCGCCGAGTGAGGACCCGTCGGCCATGTCGACGGTGTCGATGCTGCCGTCGGTCACCACGATGGCCATCCGTCCGGGGCCGCGCAGGAAATTGCCCTTCTCGGGGATGTCGCGATGCCAGACCGTGGATCCGGTGGTGCGAGCGAGGCCGCCGACGACGGTCCGGCCGCCCGCCGCGGCACAGCGGAACACCACCACGCCGGGACCGTCGGCGAGGCTGGGCCCATCCGAATCGAACAGGGCCGGAAGGTCTTTCGGCAGCGGCGTGGCGCAACCGAGTGTGCCCGGATCCACAGACCAGCGCTGCTCGCCGGTGCGCGGATCGAAGTGGACGAATTGCCCGGTGGCGGAATCCGACTCGAACCACTGCTCGGCCGGGGTGTCCCACAGCCGCGTGCCGGTCCCGGTGTCGTAGGCGGTCAGGCCCGGTGTGCCCGGCCATCCGGCCAGCAGCACACGGCCGGAGTCCAGCACCTGGATCTTGCCCTGCTCGGGCGGAGTTCCGGTCGACGCGATCTTCCAAAGCTGTTGTCCGGTATGGATGTCCACGCCGGTGATCCCGTCGTCGGCCAGGGTGTAAACCCCCGTGGACGTGACCCCGAAGGACTCGCTCGGGCCCAGCGACAGCGTCTTGACCGCGCTCAGGTCCAGGTCGGGCACCGTGGATCCGTCCGTGGTGGAGGCGGAACCGCTCGAACCACAGCCCGCCGCGGCCGCCGCCAGCCCCGCCGCCAAGGCGGCATGGGCGCAGGCCCGCAACACTCGACGTGGAACACGTTCGCGCAGAGTCGGGATCGGCACGGGGGTCGATCCTGCCACCGGCCTCGCGGCGCGCCGATCCGAGACTCGCGGGACAGAACGGACCGAATCGCGCGTGGGCGTTGCACCGGGTGTCGGGCGACGGCGGTAGTGTCTGCGGGCGTGACGACAGCCTCCGAAACCGTCAGCGCAGCATCCGCAGGTGCCATCGGCACCGTCCGCCTCGCCAGCGTCGGCCGGCGTATCGCCGACGAGCTGGGCGTGCGCGAGGAGCAGGTGCGCTCCGCCGTCGAACTCCTGGATGCCGGCTCGACCGTGCCGTTCATCGCCCGCTACCGCAAGGAAGTCACCGGCGGACTCGACGACGCGCAGCTACGCACCCTCGACGAGCGCCTCCACTACCTGCGGGAACTCGACGAGCGCCGGGGCTCGATCATCGAATCCATCCGTGGCCAGGGCAAATTGGACGACGCGCTGCACACGCAGATCATGCTCGCCGACACCAAGGCCCGCCTCGAGGACATCTACCTGCCGTTCAAGCCGAAGCGGCGCACCAAGGCGCAGATCGCGCGCGAGGCCGGGCACGAGCCGGTGGCCGACGCGCTGCTGGGCGACCCCACCACCGATCCCGCGCAGTACAACGCCGAACAGCTCGACGGCGCCCGCGCCATCCTGGTGGAACGTTTCGCCGAGGACGCCGACCTGGTCGGTGAACTGCGCGAATTGATGTGGGAGCGCGGCCAGATGTCCTCGTCCGTGCGCGCGGGCAAGGAAGAGGCGGGCGCGAAGTTCGCCGACTACTTCGAATTCTCCGAGCCGTTCTCCAAGCTCCCTTCGCACCGCATTCTGGCGCTGCTGCGCGGTGAGAAGGAGGAGGTGCTCAACCTGCACCTCGAACCCGACACCGAGGAGCTCGAGGACGGGCAGCGCTCGATCTACGAGGGCCGCATCGCCGTCAAGTTCGACATCGCCGATCGCGGCCGGGCCGCCGACGGCTGGCTGCTGGACACCGTGCGCTGGGCGTGGCGGACCAAGTTGCAGGTCAGCCTGGGCATCGACACCCGGATGCGGCTGCGGCAGTCCGCCGAACGCGATGCCGTCGACGTGTTCGCCGCCAACCTGCGCGACCTGTTGCTGGCCGCCCCGGCGGGCACTCGCACCACCATGGGCCTGGACCCGGGCTACCGCACCGGCGTGAAGGTGGCCGTGGTCGACTCCACCGGTAAGGCCGTCGCCACCGAGGTCATCTACCCGCACAAACCGCAGGGACAGACCGAGAAGTCGCTCGCCGTGCTCGGCGCACTGGTCGCCCGGTTCAATGTGGAGCTGATCGCCATCGGCAACGGCACCGCCTCCCGCGAGACCGACGCTCTTGCCACCGAACTGATCTCGCGCATCCCGGAGAACAAGCCCACCAAGATCGTGGTCTCCGAGGCGGGCGCGTCGGTGTACTCGGCCTCCGCGTACGCCTCCGCGGAGCTGCCCGACATGGACGTGTCGCTGCGTGGCGCGGTGTCCATCGCCCGCCGCCTCCAGGACCCCCTGGCCGAACTGGTGAAGATCGACCCGAAGTCCATCGGCGTCGGCCAGTACCAGCACGACGTGTCCGAAACCCTGCTGGCCCGTTCGCTGGGCGCGGTGGTCGAGGACGCGGTGAACGCGGTTGGCGTCGACGTGAACATCGCCTCGGTCCCGCTGCTGTCGCGGGTGTCGGGCATCTCCAACTCGATCGCCGAATCCATTGTGGCCCACCGCGATGCCAACGGCCCGTTCCGCAACCGCGCCGGGCTCAAGGACGTCCCGCGCCTGGGCCCCAAGGCTTTCGAGCAGTGCGCCGGCTTCCTCCGCATCCGCGAGGGCGACGACCCGCTCGACACCTCCGGCGTGCACCCCGAGGCCTACCCCGTGGTCCGCCGCATCCTCGACGCCAGCGGCAAGGGCATCAAGGAGATCATCGGCAACACCTCCGCGCTGCGCGCCCTGCGTCCCGCGGACTTCACCGACGAGCAGTTCGGTGTCCCGACCGTCTCCGACATCATCTCCGAGCTCGAGAAGCCCGGCCGTGACCCGCGACCGGAGTTCAAGACGGCCGAATTCGCCGCGGGCATCGAGAAGGTCGCCGACCTGAAGCCCGGCATGGTGCTCGAGGGCGTCGTCACCAATGTGGCCGCCTTCGGCGCGTTCGTCGACATCGGCGTCCACCAGGACGGCCTGGTCCACGTCTCGGCCATGTCCCACAACTTCGTCAAGGATCCGCGCGAGGTCGTGAAGTCCGGCGATGTCGTGAAGGTCAAGGTCCTGGAAGTGGACGTCCAGCGTCAGCGCATCGGCCTGTCGCTGCGCCTCGACGACGAGCCCGGCGCCGGCAAGCCCGAGCGCGGCGGTCCCCGCGCCAACCAGGGCGGCGGTCAGCGCGGCGGTGGCAACCGCCAGGGCGGCGATCGTCAGGGTGGCGACCGCTCCGGCGGAAACCGCCAGGGCGGCAACCGTAATCAGGGCGGCGGCAACCGCAACCAGCCCGCCGCCAGCGGCAGCATGGCCGACGCCCTGCGCCGCGCGGGCTTCGGTCGCTGACCGACCTGTTCCGCATCGAACCGTCCGGCCGCGCCCACCTCGGGGC
>NZ_JBHWHH010000148.1:0-17713 GCF_042732555.1 Nocardia sp. NPDC059764 | reverse complement strand
TGTGGTGTCGGGGGCCGCACGCGGACATGGCAAGACGGTGTTGGTGTTTCCGGGTCAGGGTGCGCAGTGGCTGGGGATGGGGCGGGAGTTGCTGGCTTGGTCGCCGGTGTTCGCGCAGCAGATGGCCGAGTGTGATCGGGTGTTTTCCACGTTGGTGGACTGGTCGCTGTTGGATGTGCTGGCTACCGATGGTGCGGGGTGGCTCGAGCAGGTCGAGATTGTGCAGCCGGTGTTGTTCGCGGTGATGGTGTCGTTGGCGGCGTTGTGGCGTTCGGTTGGTGTGGAACCCGATGCGGTGGTGGGTCATTCACAAGGCGAGATCGCCGCGGCCCACGTGGCGGGTGTGTTGTCGCTCGAGGATGCGGCCCGGGTCGTGATCGAGCGATCGGCGGCCTTGCGGGTGTTGGCGGGTCGGGGCGCGATGGTGTCGGTGTTCGCGTCTCGGGATCGGGTCGAGGAGTTGCTCGACGGCTTCGACGGGCTGGCGGTGGCGGTGGTCAACGGCCCCGGGTCGACGGTGGTATCCGGTGATGTCGGGCAAATGGAGTTGCTGCTGAGCGAGTGTGAGCGTCGTGGTATCCGGGCCCGGCGGGTGGCGGTGGATTACGCCTCGCATTCTCCCCAGGTCGAACAGCTTCGCGAGCAGTTGCTCGGCGCGCTCACCGAAATCCGTCCGCGCTCACAAGGTTCTACGAGCCCGACGGGGATGGTGTTCTATTCGACTGTCACCGGCACGGTCCTGGATCCTGCCGGGTTGGACGCGGACTACTGGTTCCGCAACCTTCGGGAGACGGTGCGTTTCGAGCAGGCCGTGCGGACATTGCACGGCGATGGATACAGCGTGTTCGTCGAGGCGAGCCCGCATCCCTTGCTGACCGTCGACATCGAACAGATCTGTGCGGCAGTCGATCCCGGCAACCATGACCCGGTGATCGTGGGTTCGTTGCTGCGCGGCGAGGATTGCGCGGTCGCGTTCACACGCTCGATGGCCCGGTTGGAGGTGTCGGGTGTCGATGTGGCATGGGATGCGCTGTTTCAGGCTCGTGGTCGTCGAATCGACCTGCCCACGTACGCGTTCCAGCGTCGCCGCTTCTGGTTGAACCCGACCGGGACCGGTGACGCGGCTTCGCTGGGATTGGCTGGTGCCGAGCACCCGCTGCTGGGTGCGGTGATGGTGCCCGCGGACACAGGTGCGGTGGTACTGACGGGTCGACTGTCGTTGGCCTCGCAGCCGTGGCTTTCCGATCACGCGGTCGGTGGAACGGTATTGCTCCCCGGCACCGGGTTCGTGGAGTTGGCCATGCGGGCGGGCGAAGAGATCGGGTGTCCGGTCCTGCGGGACCTGACCCTGACGACGCCGTTGGTGTTGACTGCTGAGACCGCGGTGCAGATCCAGGTCGTGGTCGACGGACCCGACGGACAGGGGCCGGGCGGGCGACGGGTGACGGTGTATTCCCGTGACGCCGATGACCTCCAGGCCGGGTGGGTTACCCATGCTGCGGGGGTGCTCGATCGGCAGAACGCCGATGTCGCTGGTTCGGTTGCCGCCGGCGCGGTATCGGAGAGCTTGGCGGTGTGGCCGCCTGCGGGCGCGGTGCGCGTGGGCGTGGAGAACCTCTACGGCAGGCTCGGCGATCTCGGATACGACTACGGTCCGGCATTCCAGGGCTTGCGGTCGCTGTGGCGTCGTGGTGCGGAGTTGTTCGTCGAGGCCGCACTACCGGATTCGGTGAGTGATGCGTCGGGGTTCGGGCTGCATCCGGCGCTGTTGGATTCGGTGCTGCATGCCACGGTGATGGCCACGGTGGCAACCGATTCCGGTGCCGGTGTCGAGGTGGTGTTGCCGTTCGCGTGGTCGGAGATAGCCCTGCACGCGGTCGGCGCGTCGTCGGTGCGGGCCCGGATCTCACCGAGCGGAGCTGGTGCGCTCGCTATCGAGGTCGCCGACCTTTCCGGACGTCCGGTGTTGACGGCCGGGTCGTTGACTTCGCGGCCGGTGTCGCCGGGGCTGTTGGGCACGTCCCTGTCACGTGAGCGGCTGTGCGTGGTGCAATGGACCCCCATCCAGACCTATGCCCCGACATCGGTATTCGAGTCGCGGGTGTTCACCACGGTTGCGGACTTGCTGTCCTGGACCCGGGACGATACTGCGTCGGTGCCGCCGGTGGTGGTGCTGGACCAGCGCGAGATGGACGCCTCCGAGGACGTACTGCGGCGGGTGCATCGGGCGACCGGTGAGGTGCTGGCCGGGTTGCGGGCCTGGCTGGGTGAGTCGCGGTTCGCCGCGGGCACATTGGTGGTCTTGACCAGTGGGGCGGTTGCGCGTGCCGGTGAGCAGGTCGCTGATCTGGCCGGTGCCGCGGTGTGGGGTCTGGTGCGTTCGGCACAAACGGAGGATCCGGGCAGGATCGTGCTTGTGGACACCGATCTCCCAGACCGTGCTTCCGCGGGCATCGCGTCCGGGATCGCCACCGCCGCGACGGCAGTGGACTTGGCCGGGGTGTTGGCGTGTGGTGAACCTCAGGTCATGATCCGTTCCGGGGTGTTGCATTCCGCTCGATTGGTCCGGCTCCCGGTGCAGGAGACCGGTGTGGATTCGGGTGTGGTGTCGGCGGGCACAGTGGTGATCACCGGTGGCACCGGTGGGTTGGGGTCGCTGTTGGCGCGGCATCTGGTGACCGACTATGGGGTGCGGTCGTTGGTGTTGGCCAGTCGGCGCGGCCCGGCGGCGCCGGGTGCGGCGGAGTTGGTCACCGAGTTGACCGGGTTGGGTGCCCGGGTGCGGATCGTGGCGTGTGATGTGTCGGTTCGCGATGAGGTTGTGGGGTTGTTGGGCGCGGTTCCTCAGGACGCTCCGTTGACCGGTGTGGTGCATGCCGCGGGTGTGCTCGATGACGGTGTCGTGGTGTCGTTGCGCCCCGAACAAGTGGATGCGGTGTTGGCGGCGAAGGCGGATGCGGCGTGGCATCTGCACGAGTTGACTCGTGATCTGGATCTTCGGTTGTTCGTGTTGTTTTCCTCGGTCGCGGGTGTGTTGGGCACTGCGGGGCAGGGCAACTATGCGGCCGCGAACGCGTTCCTCGACGGGTTGGCCGAGCATCGCCGTCGCGACGGTCGGACCGCGATGTCGATCGCGTGGGGGCTGTGGGCTTCCGGGACCGGGATGACCGGCCACCTCGGCACGGCCGACACCACGCGTCTGGGCCGGGGTGGAGTGCTGGCGATGTCGGACGAGCAGGGTTTGGCGTTGTTCGATGCCGCTGTGGCACAGGCTCATTCGGGTGTGGTTGCTGCGCGCATGGACATGACCTCGTTGGCCGCCGGTGCGCGCGCGGGCACGCTGGCTCCGCTGCTCGAAGGCTTGTTGCCAGGGGGCCGCCGCGCGCCCGGTCTGGTGGCGGGTCTGCGGCAGCGATTCGCGGGACTGACCGGTGCCGATCGAAAGGCGTTGGTGCTGGGCGCTGTTCGTGGTGAGGTTGCGGCTGTGCTGGGTCACGATGGTGGTGCGGCCGTAGCCGCTGACCGTAGTTTCCGGGATCTGGGTTTCGATTCGCTGACCGCGGTCGAGGTGCGCAATCGGTTGAACGCGGTCACCGGGTTGCGGTTGCCGGTGACCCTGGTTTTCGATTATCCGACGCCCGACAGCGTCGCCACGCACATCCTCACTCAACTCGGCGATAACGCGGATACCGCGGATTCGGCGATGGTGCCGGTTTCGGGGCTGGCGTCGCTGTCGGAGCCGGTGGCGATTGTGGGTGTGGGGTGTCGTTTCCCGGGCGGGGTGTCTTCCGCGGAGGAGTTGTGGCGGTTGGTGATCGACGGTCGCGACGTGATCTCGACGTTCCCGACCGATCGTGGTTGGGAAGGGGTGTTCGATCCCGCGCCGGGTGTCGCGGGTAAGTCGTACACGAACCAAGGCGGATTCCTATACGACGCAGCGGAGTTCGACGCGGAGTTCTTCGGGATCAGTCCGCGCGAGGCGATCGCGATCGATCCGCAGCAGCGGATCTTGCTGGAAACCGTGTGGGAGGCGCTCGAGCACGCCGGGATCCGGCCGGAGACATTGCGGGGCAGCGATACCGGTGTGTTCGTCGGTGCGATGTATCACGATTATCCGCAGACCGAGTCTGCTGGTGCTGTCTTGTCGGGTCGGGTGTCGTATGCGCTGGGGCTGGAAGGGCCTGCGGTATCCGTGGATACGGCGTGTTCGTCGAGTTTGGTGGCGTTGCATCAGGCGGTGGCGGCATTGCGGATGGGGGACTGTTCACTGGCATTGGCGGGTGGGGTGACGGTGATGTCGACACCCGCGACGTTTGTGGAGTTCTCCCGGCAGCGGGCGCTCGCGGTCGACGGCCGGGCCAAACCGTTCGCCGACGCGGCCGACGGGACCGCGTTCGGTGAGGGCTCGGGTGTCCTTGTGCTGGAACGGTTGTCCGATGCCCAGCGCAACGGGCATCAGGTGCTGGCGGTGGTGCGGGGCAGCGCCGTCAATCAGGATGGCGCGTCCAATGGTTTCAGTGCGCCGAATGGGCCTTCGCAGCAGCGGGTGATCCGGCGGGCGTTGGCCAATGCCGGGTTGTCGGCGGCCGAGGTCGACGTCGTCGAAGCGCACGGCACGGGGACCAGGTTGGGTGATCCGATCGAGGCGCAGGCGCTGCTGGCGACTTATGGTCAGCGTGAAACTGATTCGGAACCGGTTCGGTTGGGTTCGATCAAATCGAATATCGGGCACACGCAGGCGGCTGCCGGGGTGGCCGGTGTGATCAAGATGGTGCAGGCCCTGCGCCACGGGGTGCTGCCCAGAACCCTGCACGTGGACGCGCCGTCCTCGCACGTGGATTGGACCGCGGGACACGTCGAGCTGCTGAGCCGGGCACAGGACTGGCCGGAGGCGGAGCGTCCACGGCGAGCGGCGGTGTCGGCGTTCGGTGTCAGTGGCACCAATGCCCACGTCATCCTCGAGCAAGCTCCGGTGAGCGAGCTGGTACCGCAACCCCGGACACCGATCGATGAATCGGTGCCGCTGGTGTGGGTGGTGTCGTCGCGGACCCGGGATGGGTTGGCAGGGCAGGCATCTCGGTTGTCGACCTATCTGGGGCAGCGCCCGGACGTGGACGCGGTGGACGTGGCCGCGACATTGTCGGGCCGTTCGCGGTTCGAGCATCGAGCGGTGATCGTGGGCAGGGATCGGGCGCAGCTGCTGGGCGGGCTCGACACGGTCGCACGCGGGCTACCCGCCGGTGCCGACGGTGCCGGTGCGGTGGTGGCGGGGGTCGCCGGCAGACCCGGTAAGACGGTGCTGATCTTCCCGGGTCAGGGCGCGCAGTGGCTGGGGATGGGCCGGGAATTGCTGGCGTCCTCGCCGGTGTTCGCGCAGACGATGACCGAGTGCGATCGGGTGTTCTCCACGCTGGTGGACTGGTCGCTGCTCGAGGTGCTCGCTTCCGACGATGCGGGGTGGCTCGAGCAGGTCGAGATCGTGCAGCCGGTGTTGTTCGCGATGATGGTGTCGCTGGCACGGCTGTGGCGTTCGGTCGGCGTGGAACCCGATGCGGTGGTAGGCCATTCGCAGGGTGAGATCGCCGCTGCTCATGTGGCTGGTGTGTTGTCGCTCGAGGATGCGGCCCGGATCGTGATCCTGCGATCGGCGGCGTTGACGGCGCTGGCCGGCCAGGGCGCGATGGTGTCGGTGTTCGCGCCCCGGGATCGGGTCGAGGATCTGCTCGGCGGGTTCGACGGGTTGGCGGTGGCTGTGGTCAACGGCCCGGGATCGACGGTGGTATCCGGTGCGACCGAGGCGTTGGAGTTGCTGCTGAGCGAGTGCGAGCGTCGTGGTATCCGGGCCCGGCGGGTGGCGGTGGATTATGCCTCGCATTCTCCCCAGGTCGAACAACTCCGCGAGCAGCTGCTCGGCGCGCTCGCTGAAATCCGTCCGCGCTCACAAGGTTCCACGAGCCGGACAGGGGTGGTGTTCTATTCGGCTGTCACCGGCACGATCCTGGACCCCGCCGAACTCGATGCACAGTACTGGTTCCGCAATCTCCGGCAGACGGTGCTTTTCGAGCAGGCCGTGCAGGCATTGCGGCGGGATGGATACACCGTGTTCGTCGAGGCGAGCCCGCACCCGCTACTGGCCGTCGATATCGAACAGATCTGTGCGGCAGTCGATCCCGACACCCATGACCCGGTGATCGTGGGTTCGCTGCAGCGCGACCAGGACAGTGCTCTCGCTTTCACCCGCTCGGTGGCCCGCTTGGAAGTGGCGGGTGTCGATGTGGCGTGGGACGCGCTGCACCAGGGGCGTGGTCGTCGAATCGAGTTGCCCGCGTACGCGTTCCAGCGTCGCCGCTATTGGTTGACCTGGACCGGGCCTGCTGACGTGGCGTCGCTGGGGTTGGCCGGGGCCGGGCATCCGTTGCTGGGTGCGGTCATGGTGTCCGCGGACTCCGGTGCGGTGATGTTGACGGGCCGGTTGTCGTTGGCGTCGCAGCCGTGGCTGGCCGATCACGCGGTCGGCGGGGTGGTGTTGTTCCCCGGCACCGGGTTCGTGGAGTTGGCTCTGCGGGCGGGGACGGAAGCCGGATGCCCGGTGTTGCGGGACCTGACGCTGATGACCCCGTTGGTGTTGACCGCCGAGACCGCGGTGCAAATCCAGGTCGTGGTCGACGGACCCGGCGGGCAGGAGCAGGGAGTGCGGCGCGTGGCGGTGCATTCCCGTGACGCCGATGACCCGCAGGCGGGGTGGGTCACGCATACCGAGGGGATTGTCGAGCAGCGGGACGCTGATGCCGCGAATTCCGTTGCCGCCGGTGCGGTGTCGGAGGAGCTGGCGGTGTGGCCGCCGCGTGGCGCGGTGGCTGAGGCGACCGACGATCTGTATCCGGTGTTGGCTGATCTCGGCTATGACTACGGTCCGGCATTCCAGGGTTTGCGGTCGTTGTGGCGTCGTGGTGAGGAGTTGTTCGTCGAGGCCGCATTGCCGGATTCGGTGAGTGATGGGTTGGGGTTCGGGCTGCATCCGGCGCTGTTGGATTCGGTGCTGCATGCCGCGGTGATGGCCGGTGCCGGTGACGAGGTGATGTTGCCGTTCGCGTGGTCGGAGGTGTCGCTGCACGCGGTCGGCGCGTCGGTGGTGCGGGCCCGCGTCGCGCCGACCGATTCCGGTACCGGCGCGTTGGCGATCGAGGTCGCCGACCCTGCCGGGCGCCTGGTGCTGACGGCCGGGTCGTTGACCTCGCGGCCGGTGTCGCTGGGACAGCTGGGCGCGTCGAGCACGCGGGAGCGGTTGTGCGTGGTGCAGTGGACACCGGCGGAGACTCCGATGCCAGGTGCGGGGTCGGAGCCGGAGTCTCGGGTGTTCACCACGATCGAGGAATTCGTGACGTGGACGCGCGACGAGACCGCATCGGTGCCGCAAGTTGTAGTGCTGGACCGGCGCGAGATCGACGACACCGCTACGGATGTGCCGTGGCAGGTGCATCGGGCGACCGGTGAAGTGCTGGCCGGGTTGCAGGCCTGGCTGGCTGAGTCGCGATTCGCCGCCGGCA
The DNA here is from genome assembly GCF_042732555.1 of Nocardia sp. NPDC059764. NCBI lineage: Bacteria > Bacillati > Actinomycetota > Actinomycetes > Mycobacteriales > Nocardiaceae > Nocardia > Nocardia sp. NPDC059764. The sequence continues at coordinate 10,166 of NZ_JBHWHH010000148.1, read as the reverse complement.
CATTGGTGGTTTTGACCAGTGGTGCGGTCGCGCGTGCCGGTGAGCGGATCGCTGATCTCGCCGGGGCCGCGGTGTGGGGTCTGGTGCGTTCGGCACAGTCGGAGGACCCTGGCCGGATCCTGCTCGTCGACACCGATACTGCCGCAGCAGCAGTGGACTTGGCCGGGGTGTTGGCCTGCGGTGAACCTCAAACCATGATCCGTTCCGGGGTGTTGCATTCCGCTCGACTGGTCCGGCTTACCGATTCGCCGGGTCTGGTTGTGCCGGAATCGATGTCGTGGCGCCTCGAAGCCAGTAACGACACCATCGACGGGCTCGAGCTGAACCGATGCGGTGCCGCTGATCAACCTCTGGCGCCGGGGCAGGTCCGTATCGCGGTGCGGGCCGGTGGCCTGAACTTCCGAGACATTCTCATCTGCCTGGGTGAGGTGGCCTCGAAGAACACCCTGATGGGCATGGAAGCGGCGGGCGTCGTCGTCGAGGTCGGCCCGGGGGTGGACGGCTTCGCACCCGGCGACCGGGTGATGGGGCTGATCGAAGGCGGTCTGGGTCCATTCGAGGTGACGGATCAGAGACTGATCATCCACATGCCCGAGGGGTGGTCGTTCATCGAGGCGGCCACCGTTCCGATCGTCTTCCTGACCGCCTATTACGGACTTCGCGATCTGGGTCACGTCCGGCCGGGCGAGACTTTGCTGGTGCATGCGGCTGCCGGCGGGGTGGGCATGGCGGCAACCCAGCTGGCCCGGCACTGGGGAATCGAGGTGTACGGGACCGCGAGCCAGGGCAAGTGGGACACCTTGCGTTCCCTGGGGTACGACGAGCAGCACATCGGGGATTCCCGGTCGCTTCACTTCGGAGAACAGTTCATGGCGGCCACCGGTGGCCGCGGTGTGGACGTCGTTCTGGACTCGCTGGCAGGGGAATTCGTCGATACGTCGCTGCGGCTGCTACCGCGCGGCGGTCGTTTCCTGGAGATGGGCAAGACCGACATCCGTGACAGCGGAGAGATCGCCGCTCGTTATCCGGGCGTGCGCTATCGTGCGTTCGATCTGGTGCATGCCGGGCCGGATCGGATCGCGGAGATGCTGGTCGATCTCAAAGCGATGTTCGACAGCGAAGTGATCACTCCGCTGCCCGTCACGACCTTCGATATTCGGCGTGCGCGCGACGCGTTCCGCTACTTCAGTCAGGCGCGCCACATCGGCAAGATCGTCCTCACCCTCCCGACGGGTCCGGGTGGTGTGGATTCCGGTGTGGCGTCGGCGGTTTCGGCGGGCACGGTGCTGGTGACCGGTGGCACGGGAGGGTTGGGAGCGATGCTCGCCCGGCACCTGGTGGCCGAGTACGGGGTGCGGTCACTCGTGCTGGCCGCCCGGCGCGGTCCGGCCGCGCCGGGAGCGGCTGAGCTGGTCACGGAACTGTCCGAGCTGGGCGCGCGGGTGCGGGTGCTGGCCTGTGATGTGTCCGATCGGGCGGCGGTGGTGCGGTTGCTGGCCGCGGTTCCCGAGGACGCGCCGCTGACCGGTGTGGTGCACACGGCCGGTGTGCTCGACGACGGTGTGGTGGTGTCGTTGCGCCCCGAACAGGTGGATGCGGTGCTGGCGGCCAAGGCGGATGCGGCGTGGCATCTGCACGAGTTGACCCGCGAGCTGGATCTCCCGCTGTTCGTGTTGTACTCCTCGGTCGCCGGTGTGCTGGGCGCTGCCGGGCAGGGCAACTACGCGGCCGCGAACGCGTTCCTCGACGGGTTGGCCGAGTATCGCCGCGGTGACGGTCGCGCGGCGGTGTCGATCGCGTGGGGCCTGTGGGCCGAGGGCACCGGGATGACCGGACACCTCGGCGACACCGACACCACACGGCTGGGCCGCGTCGGGATGGCGGCGATGTCGGACGAGCAGGGCTTGGCGTTGTTCGACGCCGCTGTGGCGGAACACCGTTCGAGTGTGGTCGCTGCCCGCGTGGACATGGCCGCACTGGTCACCGGCGCGCGTGTCGGGACCCTCGCCCCGATGCTGGAGGGCTTGCTCCCGGAGGTACGCCGGGCCGCCGAAGTCGCGGTGGATCTGCGGCAGCGGTTGACGGGACTGCCGGACGCCGACCGAAAGACCCTGGTACTGGCCACTGTTCGCAGCCATGCCGCGGCCGTGCTGGGTCATGCTAGCGATGTGGTGATCGAGGCCGACCGCAATTTCCGGGATCTGGGCTTCGACTCGCTGACCGCCGTCGAGGCGCGCAATCGATTGAACGCCGCCACCGGTCTGCGGTTGCCCGCGACCCTGGTCTTCGACTACCCGACACCCGATGCGGTCACCGCGTACATCCTCGCCCAACTCACCGACACCGATACCTCGGACTCCTTGTCGCGCCTGGAGAAAGAGGTCATGGATATGGTCGACGGCAACCGGATGACCGATGAGTTCTACTCGAGGCTGGTGAACCTGACACGAATCGCCGGCCGGGCGAACGAAGACCCGGAGGCGTCCCCCTCGGCGGACATCATGGCCATGAGTGACGAAAACCTGATGGACCTGCTGGAAGACGAATTCGGCATCTCGTAGAAACGATGCTGGGCCGCAACCGAATGCGATTGCGGCCCAGCATCGAGAGGGTCGGTAAGGCGTTGGCGGCCGACTTCTCCTCAGCGGTCGGCTCGGGGTACGACCTTCAGTTGATACGGCTCGGGGCGCAGCGTCCCGCGTTCCCGCATGGCCAGTGGTGTGCCGTCGGTGCTCAATTCGAAGGCGGACAGAATGCGGGCGATCAGCAGCGTGGCCTCGTGCAGCGCGAACTGGCGGCCGATGCAGCTGCGGGGTCCGGTGCCCCACGGTTCGAAGAACCGGTCGGGATGGCTGCGCAAACGGTCGGGTTCGAAGCGATACGGATCGAAGGTGTCGGCGTCAGCACCCCAGACGTCTTTGTCGCGGTGTGCGGCGAGCGCGATGACGAAAACCATGTCACCGGCCGGGATTCGATACCCGCCGAGATCCTGCTCGGTCCGGGCTCTCCGGAAGTAACCCGGTGCCGGCGGCCACAATCTCAGACCCTCATGGAGAACATGCCGGATCAGGCGCATCCCGGTCACTGCCTTGTAATCGAACCCGCCGCGTTCCGAAACCTCCGTGCGGATCTGTTCTTGAAGCTCTTGGTCGGCTGCGATGTAGTGCAGTACCGACTCGAGCAGTGCGGCTGTGGTTTCGTATCCGCCCGCCATGAAGGTCAGCACTTGCTCGCGGACGTTGTCCAGCGGCAACCGGTGGCCGGTTTCCGGGTCGGTGGCCGTGAGCATGAGGTTGAGCAGATCCTCGTCACCGGTCGGATGAGCTTGTCGTTCAGCGATGATTCTGTCGGAGAAGCGATGGAGCGCCGCGCTGTTGCGGCGCACCCTGGCTGCGAGTAGCCGTCGTCGGATCGGGCCGACGACAGGCAATGCCAATCCGGCGTCCGACGCCATGCGCAGCAGGTCCGAGAGAGCATCGATGAACGCGTGCGAATCGGCACTGTCGGGAGCATCGTGGAAAAGCCCCAGATCCCTGGAGAACCCGGCACGCCCGATGACTTCCCCCGCTGCGCGCGTCATGGCCGAATGCGTGTCGATCACGCCGTCACCGGCGGACCACTCCGCGACGAGATCATCGGCGACCGACTGCATCGCCTGGTGATAGCTGCGCATTGCCTTCTGCGCGAAGGCCGGAGTGAAGATGCGGCGCGCCTGGCCCCACAGCGGATTGTCGCTATCCACCACGAACAGACTGTCCGGCATGAACCGTTGGAACTCCAGCACCGGCCCGTACAGTGCACGCTCCCAATGCTGTTCATCCGAGCACTGGGCCGCGAGGCGAGCGCCTGTCACATAGGTGAAGTGCAGGCCGAGCGCTCGCCGCTCGAAAATGGGACCGAGCGATGCGGCCAGGGCCATTTCGTTCTGAATGGGACGATAGCGGTCGACATGGGTGACATCGCCCAAGAGGGGCACCCGTCCCGGGGGATGCGGGAGGTCTCGGCGAACCGGGGCCGGTGTCATGCGCTCAGGCAGTCGTCGCGGGATTCGATAATCGTCATGGTTTCGCCACCCTCCCCAATGGTCGACTTCTCAACGGAACGGTATCTGCAACACGTTCCACTGTCCAACGGTCTCGGTCGTGCTGGGTCGCGAGAGCGATGGACAGGCTCGAGGTGAGTGCGGCATCTCGTAGGAAACGACACTGGGCCGCACCCGAGTTCGGTTGCGGCCCAGCGGAGAGATGGGTCAGGCGTTGGCGGCCGACTTCTCCTTTTCGCGCTGGAGTTCCAGGGCGATGTCGATGAGCTGGTCTTCCTGGCCACCCACCAGCTTGCGCTGGCCGGCGCGGACGAGCATCTCGGCCGCGGAGACGCCGTAGCGTTCGGCCTGGCGCTCGGCGTGACGCAGGAACGACGAGTAGACGCCCGCGTAGCCCATCATGAGGGCCTGGCGGTCGAGGAGGCACTCGCTCGGCATGGCCGGGCGGACGACGTCCTCGGCGGCGTCGGTGATGGCGAAGAAGTCGACACCAGTCTTGATGCCGAGCTTGTCGCAGACGCCGATGAAGGCCTCGACGGGCAGGTTGCCCGCGCCCGCGCCGAAACGGCGTGCGCTGCCGTCGATCTGGGTGGCGCCCGCGCGCACGGCGTACACCGAGTTCGCGACCGCGAGGCCCAGGTTCTCGTGGCCGTGGAAGCCGACCTGCGCGTCATCGCCGAGCTCGGCGACCAGGGCGGAGACGCGGTCGGAGACCTGCTCCAGCACCAGCGCGCCGGCGGAGTCGACGACGTAGATGCACTGGCAGCCGGCGTCGGCCATGATGCGGGCCTGCTTGGCGAGGTTCTCCGGGGTGGTGGAGTGCGCCATCATCAGGAAGCCGACGGTCTCGAGGCCGAGGTCGCGCGCCATGTTGAAGTGCTGGATCGAGACGTCGGCCTCGGTGCAGTGGGTGGCGATGCGGCAGATGCTCGCGCCATTGTCCTGCGAGATCTTGATGTCTTCCTTGACGCCGACGCCCGGCAGCATGAGGAAGGCGATCTTGGCCTGCTTGGCGGTCTCGGCCGCGACCTTGATCAGTTCCTGCTCAGGGGTTTTCGAGAAACCGTAGTTGAACGAGGAGCCGCCGAGGCCGTCACCGTGGGTGACCTCGATGACCGGCACGCCGGAGTTGTCGAGGGCGGCGACGATGTCGCGGACCTCTTCGACGACGAACTGGTGGCGCTTGTGGTGCGAGCCGTCACGCAGCGAGGTGTCGGTGACCCGGACGTCCAGATCAGCGGAGAACGGCTTCAGAATGTTCGAATTGCTCACTGTCGGTACTCCTTACACCCGAGCCGAGATGATCTGGTCGGCCAGCACATTGCCCACCTGGGTGGCGGCCGCGGTCATGATGTCGAGGTTGCCCGAGTACGGCGGCAGGAAGTCGCCCGCGCCCTCGACCTCGACGAAGATCGACACCTTCGCCATGCCACCGGACACCAGCGACGGCTCGTCGAACTGCGGCTCGTTGAGCAGGCGGTAGCCGGGCACGTACTCCTGGATGGCCTTCTCCATGCGGTGCACCGACTCGGTGATCGCGTCGCGGTCGGCATCCTCGGGGATCGAGCAGAAGATGGTGTCGCGCATGATCATCGGCGGCTCGGCCGGGTTCAGGATGATGATGGCCTTGCCGCGCTTGGCGCCACCGATGTTCATGACACCCGCGGACGTGGTCTTGGTGAACTCGTCGATATTGGCGCGGGTACCCGGACCGGCGGACACCGAGGACACCGACGCCACGATCTCGGCGTAGTCGACCGGCACGACGCGGGACACCGCGTGCACCATCGGAATCGTCGCCTGGCCACCGCAGGTGATCATGTTGACGTTCATCTCGTCACGCAGGGTGTCGAGGTTGACCGGCGGGATGACGGCGGGGCCGACGGCGGCCGGGGTGAGGTCGATGGCACGGATGCCGGCCTCGGCGTACTTCGGGGCGTAGGCGCGGTGCACGTACGCGGAGGTCGCCTCGAACAGCAGGTCCGGCTTCTCCGGCAGCGCCAGCAGCCAGTCCGCGCCCTCCGCGGAGGTCTCCAGGCCCAGACCACGGGCGCGCTTGAGGCCCTCGGAATCGGGGTCGATGCCGATCATCCAGCGCGGCTCGATCTTGTCCGACCGCAGCAGCTTGTACAGCAGGTCGGTGCTGATGTTGCCGGACCCGACGATCGCGGCGGTGACTTTGCTTGCAGTCACGGCTTTCTCCTACTCGGTGAGGTCTGTGTCAGTCGGGGCGGCGCTTACGCGAAACCCAGGTGGACGGAACCGAGTCCGGCGAACTCGGCGATGAACTCGTCGCCCGGACGGGCGTCGATGGCACGGGTGCAGGAGCCGGGCAGCACGATGTCGCCCGCCTTCAACCGCACGCCGAACGAGGCGACCTTGCGGGCCAGCCACGCCACGGCGATGGTGGGGTCGCCGAGCACGGCGTCGGAACGGCCCTCGGCGATGACCTCGCCATTGCGGGTCAGCACGGCGTCGATGGCCTTGATGTCCAGCAGTTCCGGCGCGACGCGGGCCTGGCCGAGCACGTAGCCGGCCGAGGAGGCGTTGTCGGCGATGGTGTCGCAGAGGCCGATCTTCCACTCCTTGATGCGGGTGTCGATCAGCTCGATGGAGGGCGCGTAGGCGACGGTGGCCTTGCGGACGTCCTCCTCGGTGCAGTCCTCGCCGGGCAGGTCGGCGCCCAGGATGAACCCGACCTCGACCTCGACGCGGGGGTACAGGTACTTGGAGGTGTCGACCGGAACGTCTTCGAAGACTTCCATTTCCGCGAGCAGGTGCCCGTAGTCGGGCTCGTCGACGCCCATCATCTGCTGCATGGCCAGCGAGGACAGGCCGACCTTGTGGCCCACCACCTTCGCGCCCGCGGCGAACCGCTGCCGCATGTTGATCAGCTGGATCTCGTACGCGTCGACCACGTCGATCTCGGGGTGCCGCGCGACCAGCGGGTCGATCGGGGTGCGATCCCGTTCGGCCGCGGCGAGTTCGTCAGCCAGTTCCTTGCGAAGCGCGTCGGTCAGCACGCTGTGTTCCTTCCATCGGGGGTACCGGCCGGTGGCCCTACGGTAACGAGACTAGAAATTGAAACGAGTTTTTGTGAAGAACATCGCTTCAGCAGTCCCATCTGCCAGACCAACATAGACCAAACCAGGATTGATTCTATAACGTGTTCTACATGACTGATCGGGATTACGACGTGGTGGTGGTCGGCAGCGGTGCCGCCGGTATGTCCGCCGCCCTCACCGCTGCGCACCACGGTCTGCGCACGGTGCTCATCGAAAAAGCCGCTCATTACGGCGGTTCTACCGCGCGTTCGGGCGGTGGCGTCTGGATTCCCGGAAACAAGGTGCTCAAGGCCGCCGGCAAGGGCGACGACCTGGACGAGGCGCGGACCTACCTCTACAGCATCATCGGTGACGTGGTGCCCAAGGAGAAGATCGACACCTACATCGATCGCGGCGCCGAGGCCTTCGACTACGTCCTGGACCACTCCGCGCTGAAGATGACCTGGGTGCCGGGCTACTCCGACTACTACCCGGAGGCACCGGGCGGCAAGGCGGACGGCCGCTCCTGCGAGCCCAAGCCCTTCAACCTGAAGGTACTGGGCGCAGAGCGCTTCAATCTGGAGCCGCCCTACAGCAAGGCGCCGCTGAACGTGGTCGTCATGCAGGCCGACTACAAGAAGCTCAACCTGATCCGCCGCCACCCGAGCGGCATCCTGCGCGTGCTGCGCGTCGGCACCCGCTGGGCGTGGGGCAAGGCCACCGGCAAGGCGCTGGTCGGCATGGGCCAGGCGATCATCGCGGGTCTGCGCAAGGGCCTGCTGGACGCGAACGTGCCGGTGCTGCTGAACACCCCGTTGACCGGCCTGGTCATCGAGAACGGCGTGGTCACCGGCGTCGAGGCCACCGAGAACGGCGAGACCGTGCGGTTCAACGCCAAGTACGGCGTGATCCTGGGCAGCGGCGGCTTCGAGCGCAACGCCGACATGCGGCACAAGTACCAGCGTGAGCCCATCACCGCCGAGTGGACCACCGGCGCCGAGGCCAACACCGGCGACGGCATCCGCGCGGGCATCGAAGCGGGCGGCGCGATCGACTTCATGGACGACTCGTGGTGGGGTCCGACCACCTTCCGCGGCGAAGGCAAGCCCTGGTTCTGCCTCGCCGAGCGAAACCTGCCCGGATCCATCATGATCAACACGCAAGGTCAGCGATTCGGTAATGAGTCCGCTCCTTACGTCGAGGCTGTGCACACCATGTACGGCGGCGAATACGGGCAGGGTGAGGGGCCGGGCGAGAACGTGCCGTGCTGGCTTGTGTTCGATCAGCGCTACCGGTCTCGCTACATCTTCGCCGGATTGCAGCCTGGCCAGCCGATTCCGTCCCGCTGGATGGAAAACGACCTCATTGTCAAGGCCTCTTCGGTAGAAGCTCTCGCGGAGAAGATCGGCGTCCCCGCCGACAACCTGGCCGCCACCATCGAGCGCTTCAACGGCTTCGCCGAGACCGGCAAGGATCTCGACTACAAGCGCGGCGACTCCGCCTACGACCGCTACTACGGCGACGAGACCATCAAGCCGAACCCGTGCCTCAACAAGCTCGAGGTCGGCCCGTTCTACGCGGTCAAGATGGTCCCCGGCGATCTGGGCACCAAGGGTGGTCTGGTCACCGACAACGACGCCCGCGTGCTGCGCGAGGACGGCACCGTGATCGACGGCCTCTACGCCGCCGGCAACACCTCGTCGCCGGTCATGGGCCACACCTACGCCGGTCCCGGCGCGACCATCGGACCCGCGATCACCTTCGGCTACCTGGCCGCCCTCGATATCGCCGCCAAGGCGAAGAACGGCGCGCCGGTGACGGCCGACAAGGCGTCCTGAACCGTCCCAACCCGGTTCAGGATCGGGTTGGGCGCGAGTCGGGTCACGTCGAGTCCGCGCCCAACCCACCCACACATCCCGTCGTACCGCTCTATCCCGGCGGGGTGTGTGACGACAACTGAAGAACCCGGATCCGCCATCGCGAACGCTCTTTCCGATGGCGGGTCCGGCGTATATCCCGAGCATCAGGAGCCGTGCGCGGCGACGCGCTACCCGGTCAGCGGGCGCAAGCTTGCGGACTCGGCGGCCGCGTTGAACCATCGGACCCAACGAACGGGGCTCGCGGGTTCGGCACTAAACGTCAACTCGGACCCGAGTGGGGTCGCGATCACGAGGAGAACTTTCATGCCCATCGACTTGAGTGTCGCGCTCGGCGCGCAGATCCCGGCGCGCGATTTCAGCTGGTCGGCCAGCGACGTGCAGACCTACAACCTGGCGCTGGGCGCGGGCAACCGCTGGACCGACCCGGCCGAGCTGCGCTACCTCGACGACCGGGACCCGGCCGTGCTGCCGTCCTTCGGCACCGTCGCGCCCTCGTTCCACGAGACCGAGGCGCCGAAGGTCAAGTTCGACGGCATCGACATCGACCTGGCGAAGGTCGTGCACGGCAGCCAGGAGATCATCGTGCACCGCCCGATCCCGGCGTCGGGCAAGGGCACCATCGCGGGCAAGATCAGCGAGATCTGGGACAAGGGCTCCAACGCCGTCATCTGGCGTGAGGACACCGCGGTCGGCTCTGACGGCGAACCGCTGTGGACCTCCCGCTCCTCCATCTTCGCGAAGGGCGAGGGCGGCTTCGGCGGCGACCGCGGCCCGTCCGCCAAGACCGAACTCCCGGACCGCGCACCGGATTTCGAGGTGCTCACCCCCACCCTGCCGCAGCAGGCCCTGCTCTACCGCATGTGCGGTGACCGCAACCCGCTGCACTCGGACCCCGAGTTCGCCCGCAACGCCGGCTTCCCGAACCCCATCCTGCACGGCCTGTGCACCTACGGCCTGGTCCTCAAGACCGCCACGGACACCGCCCTGGCCTCGGATGTCTCCCGCGTCAAGGGTTTCCGCGCCCGCTTCGCCGGCGTCATGTACCCCGGCGAGACCCTGCGCTCCCGCATCTGGCAGCAGGACGGCGAGCTCGTCATCGCGGTGACGGTCGTCGAGCGTGACGACGCCCCCGTCCTCGCCGACGTGGTCCTCACCCACTCCTGACCCTGGTCTCCACGGGGCCGCAACCGACTCCGGTTG